>JAEXTR010000230.1 GCA_023406915.1 Bacteroidota bacterium | reverse complement strand
TGAAGAGATTAAAGGGTTAACCCTTCTTGAAGCCGCTGAACTGAAAACCGCTTTAGAAGACGCTTTTGGTGTTACCGCTGCTGCCCCAATTATGATGGGCGCACCAGTAGCAGCAGCAGCCGCTGCTCCTGTTGAAGAACAGACCGAATTCAATGTTGTGCTGACCAATGGTGGCGAAAAGAAGATCAATGTTATTAAAGTTGTTCGTGCGCACACCGGTTTAGGCCTGAAAGAAGCCAAAGACCTCGTTGACGGCGCTCCGAAAGTTGTTAAAGAAGGCGTTAGCAAAGACGAAGCCGAGAAAATTAAGAAAGAACTCGAAGAAGCAGGCGCATCTGTCGAGCTTAAGTAATTTCTTTCCTTTTTCTCCTGAATACGCATTGTGAATAAAAAGTGATAAGCGGAAAATCCGTCTTATCGCTTTTTATTTTTTGTATGCCCGGTCCAAAACAGGCATAAATAACTTTTAGAGAGGTGTCAGTGAATACAATCAGACATTCATTCAGCCGGATTAACCCGGTCCTTGATATCCCCGACCTGTTAGATGTACAAAAAGCATCTTTTGAAGACTTTCTCCAGCTTAATATTCCCCCTGCCCAGCGTGAAAATAAGGGGCTTCAGCAGGTCTTTACTGTAAATTTTCCGATTTTCGATAATAAAGAGAATTATCGTCTCGACTTCCTCGAGTATGCAATTGACCGTCCGCGCTATTCGATCACCGAATGCCTTGAAAAAGGTCTGACCTATGCGGCTCCTCTGAAGGCGAAACTCCGTCTTTCAGCCAAAGACCCGGTCACCGGTGAGTTTATTCAAAGCACTGACCAGTCAGATGTGTACCTCGGAAATCTGCCGTTTATGACAGAACAGGCAACCTTCATCATCAATGGTGCTGAGCGCGTTGTTGTTACCCAGCTGCACCGCAGCCCCGGTGTTGCCTTCTCACATTCTCTCCATCCAAACGGCACCTCTCTCTATTCCGCCCGTATTATCCCTCTGAAGGGTTCATGGGTTGAGTTTGCAACCGATATTAATTTTGTGCTTTATGTGTACATTGACCGGAAGAAGAAATTCCCGGCAACGACACTCCTCCGCGCCCTCGGCTACCAGACAGATGAAGAAATCCTCTCACTCTTCGATATCTACGAAGAAGTATCTGTGAAGGATGTTGATGTTGAGACCCTGAAGGGGAGAATCGCCGCTGCTGATGTATTTGATATGGCTACCGGTGAAATTTTCCTGCAGCGTGAGAGCATCATTGGTGACGATGAAATTGAAAAGATTAAAGAGTCAGAAGTTGACACCATCCGCATGATCCGTCAGGATCTGAGCATAGAGAATGATCTGATTCTCAATACCCTGAAAAAGGACATCTCCCATACAAAGGAAGAAGCCCTGTTTTCAATCTACCGCCAGTTAAGAACTGGTGAAGCACCTGATCTGGAATCAGCATCAGGGCTCCTCGAGAAGCTGTTCTTCAATGACAAGCGCTATGATCTGGGTGAAGTCGGCAGACACAGAATGAACAATAAGCTCAATCTGGATATGCCCGAGACAGTAACAATTCTTACCGCCGAGGATATTATCGAAATCATCAAATATATGATTCGTATGCGGGAAGGTCTTGAGGCCTTTGATGATATCGATCACCTTGGTAACAGAAGAGTCCGTACCGTGGGTGAACAGCTCCAGCAGCAGTTCAATACCGGTATTGCCCGTATGTCCCGCACCATCAAAGAGCGCATGAATATGCGTGAAGAAACTTTCACACCTACAGATCTGGTTAACGCCCGTACTATTTCAAGCGTTATCAATGCATTCTTTGGTACAAACCAGCTCTCTCAGTTCATGGATCAGACTAATCCACTTTCAGAACTGACTCATAAAAGAAGAATGTCTGCACTAGGACCAGGTGGTCTTACCCGCGAACGTGCAGGTTTCGAAGTTCGTGACGTACATTATACCCATTATGGCAGATTATGCCCAATCGAAACCCCTGAAGGTCCGAACATCGGTTTGATTTCCTCATTGACTATTTACTCCCGTATTAACCGGTATGGTTTCCTTGAAACCCCCTACCGTGTTGTATCAGACGGAAGAGTCACCAATGAGGTTATCTATCTTACTGCCGAACAGGAAGATCAGTTTACGATCGCTCAGGCAAATGCCCCGCTTACTGAAAAAGGTCAGTTTGTAAATGAGCGTGTAAAATCAAGATTCAAGGGTGAATTCCCGATCGTGCATCCTGATCAGGTTCAGTATATGGATGTTGCCCCTGCACAGATTGTGAGTGCAGCAGCAGCTCTTATCCCGTTCCTTGAGCATGATGATGCTAACCGTGCACTCATGGGTTCAAACATGCAACGCCAGGCAGTGCCACTCCTTCAGCCAGAAGCCCCGATAGTGGGAACAGGTCTGGAAGGGAAAGTTGCCCGTGATACCCGCGCCATCATTGTTGCTGAAGCAGATGGTGAAGTTGAATATGTTGATGCAAACAAAATTGTTGTTAATTACGACATTGACACAAACTCCTTCGAAGTGCTGACCTCGCTTACCGACATCAAGCACAGAGAGTATCGCCTCATTAAGTTCTCCGGTACCAACCAGGAGACCTGTATTAACCAGAAGCCAATCGTAAAGGTCGGTCAGAAGGTGAAGAAGGGTGATGTTCTTGCAGACGGATTTGCTACCGACGGCGGAGAACTCGCCCTGGGAAGAAACGTTCTGGTTGCATTCATGCCATGGAGAGGGTACAACTTTGAGGATGCTATTATCCTGAGTGAACGACTTGTATCCAAGGATGTTTTCACTTCGATTCATATCGAAGAGTTTGAGCTGCAGGTACGTGAAACGAAGCGTGGTGATGAAGAGCTTACACGTGAAATTCCGAACGTCAGCGAAGAAGCCGTAAAGAACCTTGACGAGCACGGCATTATCCGTCTCGGTGCCGAAGTGAAGGAAGGTGATATCCTTATTGGTAAGATCACCCCTAAAGGCGAGACAGACCCAACACCAGAAGAAAAACTGCTCCGTGCAATTTTCGGTGATAAGGCTGGCGATGTGAAGGATGCCTCACTCCGTGCAACCCCTGGACTCAAGGGTACTGTTATTAAGACCCGTTTGTTCTCCAGACGGAAAAAGGACAGTGAAGGCAAAAAAGAAGAAAAGAAGAAGACCGAACTGCTCGACCGTATGAATCGGGAAAAAACTGAGAAGCTGTATGAACGCTTCGCCGGAAAGCTGAAAGCTATCTGTGTTGGACAGACAACCACAGGTATCAAGATTGCAGAATCCGGTGGTCAGTTTGCCATTAAGAGTGGTGCAGTGATTAAAGAATCGGCTTTTGATGCGATTGAAAACGTCGCAAAGCTCGACTTCTCCCATGACTGGTTTGCTGATAAAGACAGAAACCGGATGGTTACGGTTCTTTATAAGAATTTCCACGCTGCATCAATAAGTATTGACGAAGAATACAAGCGCGAAAAGAATAAACTGCAATCAGGCGATGAGCTGCCTCCTGGAATCGTACAGCTTGCCAAAGTCTATGTTGCCAAGAAGCGTAAAGCTTCCGTGGGTGATAAGATGGCAGGACGTCACGGTAACAAGGGTGTTGTGGCTAAGGTAGTACCCGTAGAGGATATGCCGTTCCTGCCAAATGGAACCCCGATTGACATTATTCTGAATCCGCTTGGCGTACCTTCCCGAATGAATCTGGGACAGCTGTATGAAACAGCACTCGGATGGGCAGGCAAGATACTTGGATGCAAGTTCTCAACACCGGTATTTGACGGTGCCGAAGTTACAGATGTGGAATCCTGGCTTGATAAGGCAGGTCTCCCATCCGGATGTAAAACTGAACTGTATGACGGCAGATCAGGCGAAAAATTCCATCAGAAAGTGACCTGCGGATACATTTATATGTTGAAACTGAGTCACCTGGTTGATGACAAGATTCACGCAAGGTCTATTGGACCATACTCACTCATAACCCAGCAGCCTTTAGGCGGTAAAGCCCAGTTTGGCGGTCAGAGATTCGGAGAAATGGAAGTCTGGGCGCTCGAAGCATACGGTGCTTCCCATATACTGCAGGAAATCCTCACGGTAAAATCAGATGACGTTACCGGCAGATCCAAAGTATATGAAGCCATCGTAAAAGGTGAAAATATCCCTGAACCAAACGTTCCTGAAGCATTCAGCGTGCTGATCAAGGAACTCCAGGGTCTCGGATTGGATATTGCAATCGATGGTGAACAAATTGGCGAAAAGAGTCCGCGCTAAGCGACTCCAAGGAAAGAATTGAGGAGTTTCAAATATGACAGTAAAAAATCAAGAAAGCCATATTAAGGACATCAGTAATATAACTATTACCCTGGCAAGCCCGGATAACATCCTGAAGCGCTCCCATGGTGAAGTTACCAAGCCGGAAACGATTAACTATCGTTCTTTCCGTCCTGAAAAAGATGGCCTTTTCTGCGAAAAAATCTTTGGTCCTACCCGTGATTGGGAGTGCTTCTGCGGAAAATATAAGAGAATCAGATACCGTGGTATCGTTTGTGACCGCTGCGGTGTTGAAGTAACACAAAAAAGTGTACGCCGCGAGAGAATGGGACATATCTCACTCGCCGTACCTGTTGTGCATATCTGGTTCTTCCGCTCACAACCGTCAAAAATCGGGAACCTGCTCGGTTTCAGCACAAAAGAACTCGAAAGAATCATTTATTACGAATCATATGTAGTGCTGAATCCAGGTCCTACCGGTCTTACCGTGAATGACCTGATCACCGAAGAGCAGTATTTCCAGATTTTGAGCTCGCTTCCTGCGGGTAATGATAAGCTGCCAGCAGCAGATCCCAATAAGTTTGTTGCAAAAATTGGTGGCGAAGCAATCAGAGAGCTCCTGAAAGGACTTGAGATTGAAAAGACTTTTGTAGAGTTAAAGAAACAGTCAGAAACAGAAACATCACAGCAGAAAAAAGATGATCTGTTGAAGAGACTGAAAATTATTGAGGCCTTCAGAGAAAAGCCAGGTAAGCCAGAAAACCGTCCAGAATGGATGATTCTGAGCTATATTCCCATCATTCCGCCGGAATTACGTCCGCTCGTTCCCCTCGAAGGTGGTCGTTTTGCCACCAGTGATCTGAACGATCTGTACCGCCGCGTGATCATCAGGAATAACCGTCTGAAGCGTCTGATCGACATTAAAGCCCCTGAGGTTATCCTTCGTAACGAAAAAAGGATGCTTCAGGAATCTGTAGATGCCCTTTTTGATAACTCAAGAAGAGGCAGTGCAGTAAGAAGTGACAACAACCGTCCACTGAAATCCCTCAGCGATATGCTTAAGGGAAAGCAGGGACGTTTCCGTCAGAATCTACTCGGAAAGCGCGTTGATTATTCAGGCCGTTCCGTAATCGTAGTTGGTCCTGAACTGAAGCTTCATGAATGCGGTCTGCCTAAGGATATGGCAGTGGAATTGTTCAAGCCCTTTATCATCAGGAAACTGATTGAGCGGGGACACAACAAAACCGTAAAGAGCGCGAAGAAGGTTGTTGAACGGAAAGACCCTGTTATCTGGGAAATCCTTGAGAGGATTATTGACGGACATCCTGTGCTCCTTAACCGTGCTCCAACGCTTCACCGCCTGGGTATTCAGGCTTTTCAGCCACAGCTGATCGACGAAAAAGCCATCCGTCTTCACCCAATGGTTTGTACGGCGTTCAACGCTGACTTTGACGGTGATCAGATGGCTGTTCACGTTCCGCTTTCCCATGAGGCACAGCTTGAAGCACAGATGCTGATGCTCAGCAGTCACAATATTCTTTCACCTCAGAACGGAAGCCCTATCGTTGTTCCAACGCAGGATATCGTTCTCGGTGCCTATTATCTCACCAAGAGACGGGATGGGGTACACGGTGAAGGTCACAGGTTTGCAAACCCTGAAGAAGTGATTGTTGCCTACAATAATAAGGTTGTTGCTCTTCATGCACGCATTTTCGTAAAAATTAATGGTGAAATGGTTGAGACCACTACCGGCCGTATCATTCTGAACAAGATTGTTCCTGAAGAAATGGGCTTCATCAACGCCCTTCTGGTGAAGAAGTCGTTCGGTAAGCTGATCGGCGATATGTTCCGTAAGCTGGGTAACAAGGTGACAGCAAAGTTCCTTGATGACCTGAAAGAACTTGGTTTCAGATATGCTACCGCAGGCGGTCTTTCAATCAGCTTTATTGATATGCTTATTCCTGAAGAGAAGGAAAAGTTTATCACGAAGGCAAACCAGGATGTAGAACAGGTATTGAGTGAGCACGAACAGGGCTTTATCACTGATACCGAACGCTACAATAAGATTATTGATATCTGGACCCACACAACGAATAATGTTGCGAAGTCGCTGATGGATAAACTGAAGGTGGATCAGGGTGGATTTAACCCTATTCATATGATGGTTGACTCCGGTGCGCGTGGATCCAGCGAACAGGTACGTCAGCTGGCAGGCATGCGCGGACTGATGATGAAACCTCAGAAATCACTGACCGGTCAGGCTGGTGAAATCATTGAGAACCCGATCATTGCAAACTTTAAAGAAGGTTTGTCAGTGCTTGAGTACTTCATCTCAACGCACGGTGCCCGTAAAGGTTTGGCTGATACCGCTCTGAAAACCGCAGATGCCGGTTACCTTACCAGAAGGCTGGTTGATGTGGCTCAGGATGTGATCATTTCGGAAGTAGATTGCGGTACGATCCGCGGACTTGATGTAACAGCCCTGAAGGATGTTACTGAAGAAAGAGAATCCCTCAGTGAGAGAATCTCAGGACGTGTGAGTGTGATTGATGTATACGATCCCCGCACTGATGAAATGCTGATCGCTTCCGGTGAAATCATCACAGAAGATATTGCAAACAAAATTGAAGACTCAAACATTGAGAGCGTGATGATCAGAACCGTTCTCACCTGCGAATCCAAGCAGGGTGTTTGTGCAAAATGTTACGGAAGAAACATGACTACCGGTAAACTGGTGGAAATCGGTGAAGCTGTGGGCGTTGTTGCTGCACAGTCCATCGGTGAGCCAGGTACACAGCTTACCCTGCGTACCTTTCACCTGGGTGGTACATCATCCCGTATTGCATCCCAGTCTCAGGTTGAAACCAACGTTGAAGGTGTCGCAAAGCATAACAACGTCATTTTCGTTGAAAGCGAAGATCCTTTCTTCGGAAAAGTAATGGTAGTAACCGGACGCAGAGGTGCACTGGAAATTCATGACAATAATGACCTGCTTGTAAAACGGTATGAAATCCCTTACGGCGCGCAGCTGTTCGTTAAGGATAATCAGCCGGTTAAGAAAAAGCAGCCGCTGTATAACCACGATCCTTACAACGCACTGATCCTATCGGATATTGCCGGTAAAGTCCGTTTCGTGGATATTATCGATAATATCTCCATGCAACAGCTCACCGATGAGCAGACCGGTCACGTGCAAAAGGTGGTTATTGAGCCGAAAGATAAAACGCTGACACCAAGCATCATTATTGAAACTGAAAATGGCGAAACAAAGTCATTCAACATACCTTCAAAGGCATTCCTTGCAGTTGAAGATGGTGAAAGGGTGCCTGCCGGATCAGTACTTGCAAAGATTTCCAAACAGAACTCAAAATCAAGAGATATCACAGGCGGTCTGCCGAGAGTAACCGAGCTGTTTGAAGCACGTACTCCTCAGGATCCAGCTATCATTTCTGATATCGAAGGAAACGTTAAGTTTGGTCAGAGGAAACGTGGTTATCGTGAAATCTCTGTGGTTGCACTGGATCAATCTGACGAAAAGAAGTACAATGTACCGCTGAGTAAGCATATTCTGGTGCAGGATGGTGACGAAATCCCTGCCGGTGAAAAGATCACGGACGGACCGATCAATCCTCATGATATTTTGCGTATCAAAGGTCCTAATGCAGTACAGGAATACCTGGTAAATGAAATCCAGGATGTGTACCGTTTACAGGGCGTAAAGATCAATGATAAGCATATCGAAGTGATTGTACGCCAGATGCTGCAAAAGATTAAGATTGTGAACCCCGGAGATACCCGGTTCCTGCTTGAAGATACTGTTGACAAAACTGACTTCTTCTCAGAAAACGAAATCATGAATGAATCTGTAGTGGTTACCGCAAAGGGTGACAGCAAATTCAAGGAAGGTCAGATTGTTAACCAGGTCAAGATGCGCGAAATCAACGCAGAACTGAAGAAGAAAGGTAAAGCAGAGGCTGAGACCCGTTTAGGTGAAGCAGCACTGTTTGACCACGTACTTCTTGGTATTACCCAGGCAGCTCTGCAGACAGAAAGCTTTATTTCAGCTGCATCATTCCAGGAAACCACAAAAGTGCTTGCAAATGCTTCAATTGCAGCAAAAGAAGACAACCTGAAGGGTCTGAAAGAGAACGTAGTAATGGGAAGACTGATACCAGCAGGTACCGGGCTGAAGAAATACCGTTCTCTGATGCTCAAGGTAGAAGAGGTAAAGGAAGAGATTCCAGCGCCTGAAGAAGCGTAAAATTCAAAATAATTAACGGGATTCGCACTTTTTAGGTGCGAATCCTTATTCTTTATGATGACTTTACTTGACACGCATTCAAGATTTGCGTATATTTAAAGTCTGAAACTTTTTCAAGTAGAAAAAATAGTTTTTGAGAGTACATATTGCCGACAATTAACCAATTAGTTCGTAAAGGAAGAGCAAAGCTCTCCAAGAAAAACAAGGCACCGGCACTGAACGCGTGCCCGCAGAAGCGTGGTGTTTGCACCAGAGTGTATACTACCACCCCTAAGAAGCCAAACTCAGCTCTCCGTAAGGTAGCGAGAGTTCGTCTGGTAAACAATATTGAGGTAACTGCCTATATTCCTGGTGAAGGACACAATTTGCAGGAGCACTCAATCGTTTTGATCAGAGGCGGCAGGGTGAAGGATTTGCCGGGTGTTCGTTATCACATCATCCGTGGAACACTTGATTCCAATGGTGTTGAAGATCGCAGACAAGGCCGTTCTAAATACGGCGCTAAGAGACCAAAATCGAAATAGTGATGTTATGAGAAAGAAAAGAGCGCCGAAAAGGTATATTAAGCAAGACCCGAAGTACAAGGATATCCTGATTGCAAAGTTTGTTAATGTGCTGATGTACGAAGGCAAAAAAGCTACTGCACGCAGCATCATTTACGGAGCTTTGGAGATTGTTGAACAAAAAACACAAAAATCAGGTCTGGAAGTATTTCGCAAGGCCATTAACAATGTGCAGCCGCTGATCGAAGTCCGTAGCCGCAGAGTTGGTGGAGCTACCTATCAGGTCCCGATGGAAGTACGTCCCGAAAGACGTATGGCATTGGCGATGAGATGGTTGAAGCGGTACTCTCGTGACCGTAACGACAAAACAATGGCGGCCCGTTTGGCAGCCGAAGTTCTTGCTGCATCCAACAACGAAGGTAGTGCAGTAAAGAAAAGAGAAGAAACACACAAGATGGCAGAAGCAAATAAGGCTTTTGCGCACTTCAAGTGGTAGAGATCATTATCATATCAGATGAAAAAACAACCGATAGAAAAAATTAGAAATATCGGCATCATGGCCCATATTGATGCCGGAAAAACTACCACAACAGAAAGAATTTTATACTATACCGGAAAACTTCATCGCTTGGGTGAAGTACACGATGGTGCTGCAACCATGGATTGGATGGAGCAGGAGAAGGAACGTGGAATCACGATTACCAGCGCCGCTACCACCTGTTTTTGGAATGATACGCAGATCAACATCATAGATACGCCCGGACACGTAGATTTCACTGTTGAGGTTGAACGCTCACTCAGAATTCTCGATGGAGCCGTTGCGCTTTTCTGCGCAGTTGGCGGTGTTGAGCCTCAATCTGAAACAGTGTGGCGTCAGGCCGACAAGTACGGTGTTCCCCGTATTGCATTTATTAATAAAATGGACCGGATTGGTGCAGATTTTTATCACGCAGTTGATATGATCCGCGAACGTCTCGGTGCCAATGCTATCCCGCTTACATTGCCAATCGGACAGGGTGATATGTTTGCGGGTATCGTAGATTTGATATCATTCAAAGCTCAGATGTATCATGAAGATACAATGGGTACAACATTTGATGTGATGGATATTCCGCAGGATCTGAAGGATCTTGCAAATAAATACCGCACACAAATGCTTGAAGCCGTCTCCGACGTTGATGATACCCTCCTCGAGAAGTATCTTGATGGTCAGGAAATCAGCGAGCAGGAGATTGTTGCCGTTTTAAGAAGAGCTACCATTGAACTGAAGATTATACCAGTTCTTTGCGGATCATCATTCAAGAATAAGGGAGTACAGAGACTTCTTGATGCAGTGGTTGAACTGCTGCCATCACCGCTGGATGCTGAGTTCATTGAGGCTCACCACGTTGGCGTGAATGATGTTGTAGTACGAAAGATTGATCCGACAGAAGATTTTATGGCTCTTGCCTTTAAAATTGTGAATGACCCGTTTGTCGGGAAGCTAACTTACTTCCGTGTGTACTCAGGTACGCTCTCTTCCGGATCGTATATTTACAATTCGATCAGTGGAAAGAAGGAAAGGATCAGCAGAATCCTCAGGATGCACGCAAATACCCGGACGGATGTAGAATCCATTTCTGCCGGTGACATTGCAGCAGCTGTTGGGTTGAAGGCTACCAGGACCGGTGACACCCTTTGTAATGAGAAGGACCCTGTTATCCTGGAGAAGATGATCTTCCCTGAGCCGGTTATTCAGATTGCAATTGAGCCAAAAACGAAGGCGGATCAGGACAAATTGTCAGATGCACTGTCAAAGCTTTCTGATGAAGATCCGACATTCAAAGTGAAGATTGATGAAGAAACAGGCCAGACCCTAATTAGTGGTATGGGTGAGCTTCACCTCGAGATTATCGTGGACAGAATGCGCCGCGAATTTAAAGTTGAAGCAAACATCGGCAAACCACAGGTAGCATACAGAGAGACACTTACCCAGACTGTAGAAGTTGAAGGTAAATTTGTGAAGCAATCTGGCGGCCGCGGTAAATTTGGACATGTATGGCTTGAAGTCGGTCCGAATGAAACCGGTAAAGGCTTTGAGTTTATTAACGATATCATCGGTGGTACAGTACCTAAGGAATACATTCCAGCGGTTTCAGCCGGTGTACAGGAAGCAATGCGGAATGGCGTAATCGCAGGTTTCCCCGTAGTTGATGTCAAGGTAAGACTCTTTGATGGATCTTATCACGATGTTGACTCTGATGAATTGTCCTTTAAAGTAGCCGGTTCGATGGGCTTTAAGGAAGGTGCGCGTAAAGCGAAACCAATCCTGCTGGAGCCAATCATGGCAGTAGAGGTGGTAACACCCGAAGAGTATCTTGGAGATATTATGGGTGATCTCAATAGCCGTCGCGGAAGAATTGAGGGCTTTTCAGCTCGTAAAGACGCTCAAGTAATTAAGTCGATTGTTCCACTCTCGGAAATGTTCGGATACGCCACTACACTTCGTTCGATGTCTCAGGGACGCGCGATTTATTCGATGCAGTTCTCTCATTATTCTGAAGTGCCGAAAGCCATCGCTGAAGAGATTGCCGAGAAAACAACCGGCCGTAAATCATCATAAAGGTATTCATTAAGCTTTTAATAAAAGAAAACCCATAGGAGAATCTATCAATGGCAAAAGAAAAATTTGATCGGAGTAAACCTCACGTCAATATCGGTACCATCGGTCACGTAGATCATGGTAAAACCACCTTGACTGCCGCTATCACCATGGCACTGGCAAGAAAAGGTCTGTCAGAAATCAGATCATTTGACAGTATTGACAATGCACCTGAAGAAAGAGAACGCGGTATTACCATCGCCACAGCTCACGTTGAGTATCAGACTGCCAACAGGCACTATGCTCACGTTGACTGCCCTGGCCACGCTGACTATGTGAAGAACATGATCACCGGTGCTGCCCAGATGGACGGTGCTATCCTCGTAGTAGCTGCCACTGATGGTCCGATGCCTCAGACCAGAGAGCACATTCTCCTCGCACGCCAGGTAGGTGTTCCGAAAATCGTAGTTTTCCTGAACAAATGCGATGCTATGGATGATCCTGAACTCATCGAGCTGGTTGAAATGGAACTCCGCGAGCTCCTGACCGCTTATGAATTCCCAGGCGACGAAATCCCGATTATCCGTGGTTCAGCTCTCCACGCTCTTGATGCTGGTTCAGACAGCTCTTCAGCGATCGATGACCCACGTTACAATTGTATCTGGGAGCTCATGGACGCAGTTGATGCTTATGTTCCGCTGCCACAGCGCGAAACTGACAAACCATTCCTGATGCCGGTTGAAGACGTATTCTCAATCACAGGTCGTGGTACCGTTGCTACCGGTAGAGTAGAACGTGGTCAGGTAAAGATTCAGGAAGAAGTTGAACTGATCGGTCTCGGTGCACACAAGAAGACAGTTGTGACCGGCGTCGAAATGTTCCGTAAAGAACTTGATTCAGCTATGGCTGGTGACAACGCAGGTATTCTCCTCCGCGGTGTTGATAAGAAAGAAATTGAGCGCGGTATGGTTCTCGCAAAAATCGGTTCCATCACCCCTCATACCAAATTTGAGTGCAACGTTGTTGTTCTGAAGAAAGAAGAAGGCGGACGCCATACACCTTTCTACAACAACTATCGTCCTCAGTTCTATTTTAGAACCACTGACGTTACTGGTATTGCTACCCTTCCAGAAGGAACCGAAATGGTTATGCCTGGTGACCAGGTCACTTTGACAGTAAACCTGATCGCACCTATCGCTATGGAAGAAGGTCTCCGTTTCGCTATCCGCGAAGGCGGCAGAACCGTTGGTGCCGGCGTTGTTTCTAAGATAATCGAATAAGTTAAGATATATACAGAGAAAAAGGGAGGAATCCTCCCTTTTTCTGTCTTTTAAGATTTAGGAGTCCGGTTGTGGCAAGTCAAAAGATTCGTATTAAGTTAAAATCGTATGATCATATTCTGATTGACAAATCAACAGAAAGGATCATCAAGACCGTAATCAGCACAGGTGCGGTGGTTTCCGGACCTATTCCGCTGCCGACCAAGAAAACGGTATTTACCGTACTTCGTTCGCCTCACGTAGATAAAAAATCCCGTGAGCAGTTCGAAACGCGTGCGCACAAAAGAATTATTGATATTCACAATTCAAATTCGAAGACAATTGATTCACTTGGCAAGTTAGATATACCTGCCGGTGTTGATATTGAGATTAAGCTTTAATGGTGTTTGGAGCAGATATGGCTGGGATACTCGGTAAGAAGATCGGAATGTCTAATGTCTTTACAAAAGACGGAATTCGGATACCGGTAACGGTAATCGAAGCCGGTCCATGTACGGTAACAAGAATCCGTACCATGGAAAAAGACGGATATGCCGCACTTCAATTAGGTTTTGGAGTTAGAAAAGAGAAGAAGGTGAATAAGCCTGAAAAAGGATATTTTCAAAAGAATAATTTGCCTCTCTGTGATGTTTTAAAAGAATTTAAATATGACAACGGTTCAGAGTACAAACTCGGTGATGTCATTAGTGTGTCCATCTTCTCTGAAGGTGAATCCATCAAGGTAAGGGGACGCAGTAAGGGTAAAGGATTTCAGGGTGTAATGCGCCGTCACAATTTTGGTGGCGTTGGCGGTACTACACACGGTCAGTCAGATCGTCTCAGAGCTCCTGGTTCAATTGGATCAAGCTCATATCCTTCCCGCGTTTTCAAGGGGCAGCGTATGGCTGGCAGAATGGGATTTGAAAACATTTCCGTTCGTAACTTGAAAGTTATCAAGGTGGATGCAGAAAATAATCGCATCTATGTAAAAGGAGCTGTGCCGGGCTCTGTTAACTCAATCGTTGAATTATATAAATAGAGATCGGTAGTGTAATGGAGTTTCAAGTAGTAAAAATTGATGGTACCACGGCGAACGAAAAAGTTCAACTCGCCGATGATGTATTTGGATTAACGCCAAATGATCATGTGATTTATCTGGCAGTGAAGGCATTTTTAGCCAATCAACGTCAGGGAACCCACAAAGCTAAAGAACGCAGCGAAGTAAGCGGCGGCGGAAAAAAACCCTGGAGACAAAAGGGAAGAGGCGGCGCAAGAGCCGGTACATCCCGCTCTCCACTTTGGGTAGGAGGCGGTGCAGTTTTTGGACCGCGCCCAAGAAATTACAGACAGGACCTTCCTAAAAAGGTTGCAGTTCTTGCAAAGAAATCTGCCCTCTCTTACAAAGTAAAAGACAACCAGTTTGTGGTTGTTGAAGATTTCACTTTCGAAGCCCCGAAGACGAAAAAGTTTCTTGAGATCGTAAAAGCGCTCAAGCTTGAAGGCAAGAAAGTGTTACTGCTTACCGGACAGAGGGATGATATTGTCTACCGTTCCGGCAGAAATATTAACAAAATGCAGATTCTCGAAGCAAAAAATGCCTCAACGTATGACCTCCTGAACAACCAGGTGCTGGTACTTCAGAAGAGTGCCGTTGAATCGCTTACCAAATTATACGCTTCTGAGAAAGAGGTTGGATAAGATGACGAAAAGTGTTTTGATCAAACCGTTGTTTACGGAAAAGTATACTAATCTTTCTGCGACACAGAATAAGTTTAGCTTTGTAGTTTCCTACACTGCTTCCAAGATTCAGATCGCACAAGAGATTAATAAGAAGTTTAATGTGACAGTTACCGGTGTGAACACCATCCGCTATCCCGGAAAAATTAAAACCCAGTTCAGAAAAAGCGGAAGATTTTATGGTAAGACGCCTCGCTACAAGAAAGCTATTGTGACCTTGAAGGATGGCGATAAAATTGAGCTGTTTGAACAGATTTAACAGAGAAGGTATTTAAATGGGTATTAGAAAATTAAAACCGACGACTCCGGCAACACGCTTTATGTCGGTATCTGATTTCGCAGAAGTTACAAAGGATTCTCCAGAGAAATCCTTGCTGGCTCCTCTGAAGAAATCGGGCGGTAGAAATAATCTTGGAAGAGTTACCTCGCGTCATCGTGGCGGTGGTCACAAAAGACAATACCGCATTATCGATTTTAAGAGAGATAAAAGAAATATCCCTGCAACCGTTGCAGCTATTGAGTACGATCCGAACAGAACCTCTTATATTGCCTTGTTGCACTATACAGATGGTGAAAAGCGCTATATCATTGCCCCAGCCGAATTGAAGGTTGGAGACAAAGTGATTGCAGGTTCGGGTTCTGATATCCGCGTCGGTAACGCAATGCCGATACGTGAGATCCCGCTCGGAAGCTTTGTTCACAATGTTGAACTGAAGCCCGGTAAAGGCGGACAGATGGGCAGAAGCGCAGGCGCTGCAATTCAGCTCGTAGCTAAAGAAGGTGATTTTGCACAGTTGCGTCTCCCATCCGGCGAAGTTCGTGTAGTACGTCTAGAGTGCTATGCAACCTACGGTACGGTAGGAAACTCCCAGCATGAGAATCTCAGCCTGGGTAAAGCTGGCAGATCACGTTGGTACGGAATTCGTCCGCACGTGCGTGGCGTTGCAATGAACCCAGTTGATCACCCGATGGGCGGCGGTGAAGGTAAGACTTCAGGCGGCGGACATCCAGTATCACCATGGGGTCAGGCAGCCAAAGGTCTTAAGACCCGCAAACGGAAGAATCAGTCCAATAAATATATCATTAAGCGTCGTAAAAAGTAGTAGAGAGTTGATATGCCGCGTTCGATAAAAAAAGGTCCTTTTATTAGTTACAAACTTATGAAGAAAATCCGCGAAATGAATGACAGCGGACAAAAGAAGCTGGTGAAAACCTGGTCACGCGCTTCAACCATCTCTCCAGAGTTTGTTGGTCACAATATTGCGGTACATAACGGGAATAAGATGATCCCGGTCTATATTACTGAAAATATGGTAGGGCATAAGCTCGGTGAGTTTGTACCAACCCGTATTTTCAGAGGCCATCCCGGTACTAAAGCAGAGAAAGCGTCAAAAGCAAAGTAAGGTATTGAAAGAATATGGAAGCTAGAGCAGTAACAAGATTTATTGGTTCTTCTCCTCGTAAGATGAGATTGGTTATCGATCTGATCCGGGGGTTAAGTGCTGACCGCGCATTGGAGATCCTGCATTTCCAGAAGAAACACTCCTCGATTGATGCGGAAAAAACACTCCGTTCAGCAGTTGCCAACCTGATGAACAATAACGATCTGGGAAGAATTGAGCCATCAGATGTTTTTGTAAAGGAAGCATTTGTGAATCAGGGACCCACCCAGAAGCGAATTCAGCCGGCTCCGATGGGCAGAGCGTATCGGGTAAGGAAGCGTTCCTGCCATTTAACCATCATCGTATCAACAAAAAGCGTGGAGTAAATTTTGGGACAAAAGACTAACCCTATTGGTTTGCGTGTAGGAATCATCCGTGGTTGGGAATCCAACTGGTTTGAAGGAAAATCATATTCCACAAAGTTGAAGGAAGACGAAGGTCTCCGCCAGTATATCCGTGCACGCCTTAAAAAAGCCGGTATTTCGAGAATTATTATTGACAGAACCAGTAAGAATGTTATTCTTACCATCCATACCTCCCGCCCAGGTGTTGTTATCGGTAAAAGCGGTTCAGAAATCTCAAAGCTTGAGCAGGAACTGAAATCTTACATCAATAAAGATGTGAAGGTACAGATCACAGAAATTAAGCGTCCCGAATTGGATGCAAATCTTGTAGCTGATGCAATTGCTACTCAGCTGCAGGGTCGTGTGTCTTTCAGACGTGCAATGAAGTCAGCTATCACCTCTGCGATGCGCATGGGTGCAGAAGGCATCAAAATTATGTGTGCCGGCCGTTTAGGCGGTGCAGAAATTGCAAGAACCGAGCAGTATAAAGAGGGAAGAATCCCGCTGCACACACTGCGCGCTGATATTGATTATGCAAACGGTCGCGCTGAAACCATCTACGGTTCAATTGGTATCAAAGTTTGGATATGCCGTGGCGAAATTCTTGGTAAAAGAGTTTCGGAATAATCAGGATAGGAGTTGATATACTATGTTAATGCCAAAAAGAGTTAAGTATAGAAGAGCTCATCGCGGAAGACTGAAGGGAATGGCCAAGCGTGGCAGCACAATCGCTTTCGGTGATTTTGGGCTGAAGTCACTTGAGCCGATCTGGATCACCAGCCGGCAGATTGAAGCTTGCCGTGTTGCCCTCTCAAGAAAAATGAAAAGAGACGGTCAGGTCTGGATTCGTATCTTCCCTGATAAGCCTGTTTCATAGAAGCCCCTCGAAACCCGTATGGGTAAAGGTAAAGGTGCTCCTGAGTTCTGGGTTGCAGTAGTAAAACCAGGCAGAATCCTGTTTGAAGTTGCAGGCGTTCCAAAGGAAATCGCGCAGGAAGCACTGAAATTATGTGCCTATAAACTGCCGATGAAGACGAAAATCGTTGTAAGACCTGATTACGAATAAAGAGAACCGGATAGTAGTATGAAGATTAAAGAGATTAAAGAATTATCAACCGAAGAAATCAAAAAGCAGATTGCTGAAGATGAAAACGCCTTGGTTGACTTACGGTTTGCTCACGAACTCAAGCAGCTGACCAATACAGCAAAGCTGTATGAAACCAGAAAAACGATTGCCCGACTTCATACCGTTCTCCGGGAAAGAGAGCTTGCTGAAGAACGTGCAACGTCAAACCAGTCAAAAAAAGGTGAGGGAACCAAGTGATGGACAGAGCTTTAAGAAAAACACGCGTTGGTGTTG
>JAEXTR010000179.1 GCA_023406915.1 Bacteroidota bacterium | reverse complement strand
TGTCTGGTGTGTCCATGTGGTACCGCCATCAGTTGTTTTGTAAATGCGACCGCCGCCTGCGGTGGAATGAAAGAGGGGAACATAGGCTGTGGTTGCATCAACCGCATAGATCATTGCTGATCCATAACCGGCTGTTGTAGTGACTGGTTTTGCCACCCAGTTTGTTCCACCGTTTGTGGTTCTTGTGACTACCTGAAAGTAAGCACCGCCGCCAGATCCATCATAGCCGGTGCCCCAAACTACCTGATCGCTCAGGACTTGAATATACTGTAATCCCGTTGAAGCTGCAGGGAAATTGGTTGACTGGGTTGTCCAGGTACCATCTTCCTTGCCTTGAATGGGACTCGAGTGGTTTGCACGTGGATTCTGAATCCTTTCGGCAAATACACTGAAAGAAAGAATCAGGAGAAGAACAAGAACTTGTTTACTTATCTTCAGCATAGAGTTGCTCCTTGTTGAGTTAATGAGGAATGTTTTTTAAAAAGCGGGTAATTCATATCCGTGGGAAATAGTGTGCGTGAATGATTATCAAATAATTGCATACAGAATCATAGATATTGCTTTTTTGCTTACAGTAACTTAAGAAATTCCCAATCAAATAAAAAAAAGCGAACTATTGGGTTGTTCTACCGTTTTTCCCTTTTCCCCTCATCCAGCCTTAGAGACTTCCCCGGAACTAATCAGTAACAATTCCGGTTAAAATTTAAGCAAGCTTAAAATATTATGACAATCTCACTTGAAAATTACTTAAAATCGATTTATCTCCTTTCGGCAAATGACCAACCCGCATCTGGGAAGGCGCTCGCCGAAAAGCTCTCCGTCTCTCCGGCGGCAGTTACCGATATGACCCGGAAACTTGCCCGAAAGGGGCTCGTCCACTACTCACGCTATCAGGGTATTTTACTCACTGATCACGGTATGAGCATGGCACTATCGGTTTTGCGAAAACACAGACTCTGGGAGCTGTTTCTCGTGAATACGCTTGGTTTATCCTGGGATGAAGTGCACCGTGAAGCAGAAAACCTTGAGCATATCTCATCTGACTTTCTGATCGATAAAATTGATAAGCACTTAGGATACCCAAAGTACGACCCACACGGCGCCCCAATTCCTGATAAATCCGGAAAACTGACACTCCATCCATCCTGCAAAAGCCTGCAAGATGTCACTCAAGGTAAGAGTTACAGGATCACCATGGTGGATGACACGAATCATGAGTTTTTGACCTTTATCACAAAGAAGGGAATCAGTCTGGGGAATGAAATTTTGGTGAGGGAAGTATTATCATTTGATGGCACGATCGTAATCGATTGTAATAATCAGTCTTTTTCTCTGAGCAGGGAATCAGAGGGCAGAGTATTTGTTACTCCTCTCATAGCTGATTCCAAAACAGATGAACCTGGAAAGGAAACTGTATGACCTGGCTGCTTATTTTACTATTGCTGATTGCAGTAGCAGTACTAGTCTTTTTGCCGAGGTATGGGATCTTACCCCGATACAACAAAAACAAAAAGCTGCAAAAGCGGATATTGGTTGAGGATGCTCTAAAGCATCTATATGACGCGGAATATAAAAACACGACTGCATCATTTAACAGCATTGCCGGCAGTCTGCAGGTCACCACTGCCATGGCTGCTGAAATCGTGCAACATTTAAAAACTTCGGGGTTAATTACGAGTACAAGCGGTAACCTGCCATTGACTGAAAAAGGAAGGGCATACGCGTTAAGAATAATCCGGGTACACAGGTTGCTTGAGCAATACTATGCACAGGAAACCGGATTTGGGGTAACAGACTGGCACCGTGAAGCGGAAGCACTTGAGCATCACATAACCCCGGAGGAGACAGAAGAACTCGCGGCGAAAATCGGTAACCCACTCGTCGATCCGCATGGCGATCCGATACCTGCTGCAGATGGTGAGATGCCACCGGATATTTCCTCCCCACTACTGGAGATGAAGCCAGGAGATATTGTCGAGGTACTGCACCTTGAGGACGAACCTTATTCAGTGTATGATGAGTTATTAAAATTAGGATTATACCCTGGTCTCATCATGAGAATTGATCATATAGAACCTGGTTCGGTTACCCTCTTCTTCCATGGGAACCAGAAAAAGGTAACTGCATCACAGGCAGAAAATGTGAGCGTTAAGACTACGGATGCAGAGGTCATTGAGGATGCAGACGTTGAACCCCTGTCCCTTCTGCGCGCAGGTGAGGAGGCAGAGGTGGTCAGTATTGCCAGAACCTGCATTGGATTGCAACGCAGGCGCCTGATGGATTTGGGAATAGTTCGCGGCTCACGAATCCGGGCAGAACTCGTCAGTTTCAGTGGTGATCCAGTTGCGTATCTGGTCAAGGGATCGTTGGTAGCACTGAGAAGAAAACAATCATCACAGATCTATATCAGAAAGGTATCATGATGCAGGATCAGAATGCTTGTGCACAATGCCCGGCAGGAACAAATGAAAACCTTGTGAGACTCGGTATAGATACATCCGGGTATGACTATCTTCTAGCACTTGCAGGCAACCCAAACACAGGGAAAAGCACCGTTTTTAATAACCTTACCGGTCTGAGACAACATACAGGAAATTGGCCGGGAAAAACCGTAAGTCGTGCAGAAGGTGCGTTTGCCTTCAACAACAAACAGTATAAAATTGTTGATCTGCCTGGCACCTATAGCCTGCTCTCTACATCAGCGGATGAGGAGGTAGCCAGGGATTTTCTGCTTTTTGGAGAGCCTGCTGCAACCATCATTGTAGTTGATGCAACGCGTATTGAAAGCAGCCTTAACCTGGTACTACAGGTACTCGAAATAACCGATAGAGCGGTATTGTGCCTGAATCTGATTGATGAGGCAAAAAGGCATAAGATTACAATCGACGAACGTACACTGTCAAAGGAACTTGGCATACCGGTTATTCCGGCAGCTGCCCGTCAGCGAGTGGGTATGCCTGAGCTGCTGCAGGCAATTGATGATGTCATCACCGACAAGTTTATCTGTAAACCAAGAAGAATCAATTACACTAACACCCGCGTCCAGGGCGCCCTGCAAGAGCTGAGTGAGTCAATCCTTAAACTGTATCCCCGGTTGCCCAATGTGCGGTGGGTAGCAATGCGTCTGCTTGAGGGAGATCAGCGCATGATGGATGCACTCCGGAATGGAGAACTGAACAAAATGATTAAAGATGATCCAGTAACCCAATAATCATAGAAAGATTTTCGGACGATGCAAAATATGGAACAGGATTTGAACTCAAGCGGTACGGTAAACCAGGACGCTGAAGAAATCATCAGGCAGGCGAACAGCCTGAGACTGAAGATTGGGAATTCCTTTCACGATACAGTAGTGGAATCTGCTTTTGGAGAAGCTGCCACTATAGCGTCAAAGGTCATCACCACTCCGCAAAAGACTGCCGGCTTTTCCGTTGACCGTTTTGTTGACCGTGTGGTAACGAGCCGGATATGGGGATTCCCGATAATGCTTGCGCTCCTTGCCCTGGTTTTTTGGATTACAGTGGAGGGTGCAAATGTACCTTCAGCATTCCTCGCTTCTATTCTTGTGGATGCAGTTCAGCCGTGGCTCAGAAACCTTGCCATCGGTATCGGTACCCCCTGGTGGATATATGCCCCACTCATCGACGGCGCATACCTTGCGCTTGCATGGGTCATCAGCGTAATGCTGCCTCCCATGGCAATTTTCTTTCCGCTTTTTACGTTCCTTGAGGACTTCGGGTACCTGCCAAGAGTTGCCTTCAATATGGATAATCTTTTCAGGAAAGCAGGAGCCCATGGAAAACAGGCACTAACAATGAGTATGGGATTTGGCTGTAATGCTGCTGGTGTTGTATCTACCAGAATTATCGATAGCCCCCGTGAAAGATTGATAGCAATTATTACCAATAATTTCTCATTATGCAATGGCCGATGGCCAACACAAATACTGATTGCTTCAATTTTTATCGGAATGGCTGTCCCGCCTCAATTTGCTGGTGTTGCATCTGCAGGAGCTGTTGTTTCAGTAGCACTGCTGGGCATATTTCTTTCGCTGCTGGTGTCCCGCGGACTCTCCCGCACAGTTCTCAAAGGTGAGGCTTCAGCATTCAGCTTGGTCCTACCTCCCTACCGTCCGCCGAAGCTGACGCAGATTCTCTATACGTCTCTGATTGACAGAACCATCTTTGTACTGTGGCGCGCCATTGTTTTTGCTGCTCCGGCAGGGTTGGTGATCTGGCTGGTAGGTAATCTTCATATTGGACAGGAGACACTTGGAGTTATCCTTATAAGATGGTTTGACCCTGTTGCCTTTATTATCGGCCTTAACGGTGTCATCATTCTCGCCTACATCATTGCAATCCCGGCAAACGAAATCGTTATACCGACCATTCTGATGCTGACGGTAATGGTTACCGGGCAGGCTGACCTTGGAAGCGGCGCAGGTGTCATGTTCGAATCAAACAGTCTATCTGAGACTGCCTCAATTCTTCAATCCGGCGGATGGACTGCACTTACAGGAATCAATCTCATGCTATTTTCCCTCCTTCATAATCCGTGCTCTACTACAATTTTTACTATTTATAAAGAGACCAAGAGCGCGAAGTGGACTGCAGTCGCTACATTCCTTCCGGTGATAATGGGTTTAGTGGTGTGTCTGGTTGTGGCACAGGTATGGAGGCTGATCGCGTAGCCTATCCCTCATCAGGGAGTAACTGAATACCACCGTTAATCTTAAAGAGCGTGGTGTAGCGGTCGCTGGTGCGGTTATTTCTTACTGCTGTTGCAACGGTGCTCCTTGTACTGAACAGGAACAGCAGCTTCTTAGCCCTGGTAATTGCCGTATATAAAAGATTGCGTTGCAGCATCACATAGTGTGCGCTTTGCATGACGATGATCACGCATGGGTATTCACTCCCCTGGCTTTTATGAATAGTACATGCATACGCAAGAGTAATTTCATCGATATTCAGGTTGGTATACTCAACGCTCTTGCCGTCAAATTCAACAGTCAGCGACCCCTCATCCTCAATAATACTGCTTATAAATCCGATATCGCCGTTAAAAATATCGTACTCATAATTATTCTTCAACTGCATGACCTTATCGCCAACCTTGAAACGCTTATGCCCCTTTTCAAACCGGATGGGTTCAGGATTCAGCGCTGATTGCAGAACGCTATTGAGTTTATCTACCCCAAAATCCCCCTTGTACATCGGTGCCAGCACCTGAATATCCACAACGGGGTTAAATCCGAATTTAGATGGAAGCCGGTTCAGACACAGGTCAACAATTCTGCTGTACATCAAATCTGCATCACCATCCTCCAACAGAAACAGATCAGCACCTTCCCCACGGTCAAAAGTGGGAATCACTCCCCGGTTAATCTCGTGCGCGGTGACAATGATTTTACTTTCTTCTGCCTGACGGAAAATTTTGGTCAGTGCGATATACGGAATCAGATCAGAATCTATCAGGTCCTTTAGTACATTGCCGGGACCTACCGAAGGCAGCTGATTTATATCACCCACCAGAACCAGGGTAGTTCCCTCCTTCACTGCCGTTAACAGCCATGCCATCAGTTGTATATCAACCATGGAGGTTTCATCAATTACCAGCAGGTCTGTATCAATTGGATTATCCTCATTCTTCCCAAACCTTCCTTCAGCAGGATTAAATTCCAGCAGCCGGTGAATCGTGGATGCCTCATAACCGATAACCTCAGACATTCGCTTTGCGGCTCGTCCTGTAGGTGCAGCAAGCGTCACCACCAATTCTTCAGCCATAAAGAGATCGATGATTCCCCTCAGGGTGGTGGTTTTCCCGGTGCCTGGTCCACCCGTGATTATCAGGATATTCTCTTCGAACGCATATCGTACTGCTGATATTTGCTCTTCAGTAAAGAAATCTTCATCTACCTGCCTGAGAACAGATTGATAAAACCGCTTTGATGATTGCGCAGCCAGTAGCCGCTTAATCTGTTTTTCAACTGTACGCTCAGCCCAAAACAGGTAGGGGACATACACTTTTTCTTCAAACACAATCAGGTGCCCGAACTGTACCAATTCCTCAAGCACAGCATATAAATCAAGCTCCTCAAGTTCGAGGATTTTCAGAGCTTTCTGATCAAGCTCGGCAAGAGGCAGGTACGTGTGCCCACTGTTCTTTTCCTCCTCAAGTACATAAATCAGCCCAGCTTTGATCCGCTTCAGATCATCCTTCTCTATCCCGAGATTCCTTCCGATCTTATCAACAGACTTGAATCCCATACCATAGATATCAAAGGCAAGTTGATACGGATTTGCTTTTACTATCTGTACGGCAGCGTCACCGTAATACTGATGGATTCTGAGGGAAAAAGCAGGAGAGACACCATGTGACTGCAGGAATATCATAATATCCTTCACAGCTCGCTGCTGAGGCCAGACCTCCTTAATAGTAACCAAAACCTTTTTCGGCAGGCCGGGCACTTCATCAAGCCGGTTGATATTATTGTCCAGCACATCAATTGTATCTTTACCGAAGTGCTTTACGATCTTCTCGGCAGTCCTTTTACCAACACCCTTGATTATACCCGATGAAAGATAACTGATGATACCGGTCTCATTAACCGGATATACCAGATTGAATTGTTCAATTGCAAACTGCCTTCCAAACTTTGGATGCACTTTCCACTCACCGATAAACTCAATAGTCTCCCCTTCACAACCTGAAGGAAGTGTGCCAACGGCGGTTGCGCCGCCGTCGAGGCGCACCACCGAATACCCATTATCAGGGTTATGATAGACGAATGATTTTATTGAACTGGTAAGTGATTCCATTGATTCAGTGCGCGCATAGCAATCTATGCTTTCAGGCGCTCCTCAACCCTGGTTGCAACAAAATTCAGATATTCCTCTGCCTTTGCAGTCAAGTCTTCGCATATTTCCCGCATCTCAGCATTGAATGCAGCATCATCAATCCCTTTCAGGTTGATCAGCACGTTATACACTCCTCCCTTTACTCCTGTAAAGGCTGTGAGGGCTCCAACCCCGACATCCGTTATCGATGCAGGATTCCCAAGCTGTACAACAACTTTGGCTACTTCAAGCGCTTGTAAACTTGCTCTTGCTGTGCCTAGTGGGACTGAGACTGCCTGCTTCAGACCGTTCTGCATGGCAGTCCTCCGTACCGCCTTTTCTTCAGGTGTGTTCTTTGCCATCTTTAGGGCTGACATATACTGCGCAAACGCATTAGTATCATCATCAACGGCAGCTTGCAGTTGATCCATTAACGCCTGACATGTATTAGCTGCGGAATGAAGCTGTTCTGCTGCCTCTTGAGTGAGATCTTTTTGAAGTGTCAGATTAGCAACCATTGATGAAAGTGCAGCACCCAGGGCACCACTCAGTGCAGCAATTGATCCACCACCAGGAGCAGGAGACTCACGGGAAACCTCAGCCAGCAACTCAGATACATTCATACTTACCAACGCATTATCGTCAGCCTTTGGCAGCCCAAGCACCCGTTCATCAATAATAAAGGGGTTTACATCCTGCAATCCAAGAGACTGCACAGCTGTCTCCAACACATCACGCCATGGCACACCGGTTGACCTCCCCTGTTTCGCGAGGTAGTACTTACCAGTTTCATATAATGCCGCAAAAGGTACCATACCAACTATTTCACTACCGGTAACAACAATACCTCTCTCTTCAGCCAGTTTCCTGGTTGCTTCCAGTACCTGATGCATAGAGGTAATTTTATAGTTTGTAAGATTAATCGAAATCTGGGCGCGTCCAAACTCAGGGACCATCCATCCGATTGCCTTGCAATTGGAGAAGAGACCTGGTTTCTTCACCGACTCACCAACGGGATTTTCAGCATTGATCCCATTCAGTATCAGCAAATCTGCAAGATCATACTGATGTTCATTCATGCAGTGGGTAACTGTATCCTGAATAGTCTTGCCATGGTAATCACAGGTACCGCACGGAAAATCCCCATCCTTATACTTCATGATATCCGGGCGTTTGTTATAAAAAGGTGTCGCTGAATACTCTCTTGCAGACCTTCCCTTTTCCCTGAGTTCATAGGCAATATCAGTGGCATATTTGACTTCGCGGGTATTCAGATTGATAT
>JAEXTR010000139.1 GCA_023406915.1 Bacteroidota bacterium | reverse complement strand
GAATAAGAAACAACCATTCACACAAAAATTTTTTACCATGCAGCAGGATCATTAAACTTGCACAAGAGGCTGAAATGAAAAAACTCTACCCGTTTACACTCCTCGTGTTCCTCCTTTTCTCTGCATTCCATGCTACGCTTTTCGCAGGCATTACCGGCAAGATAGCTGGTAAAGTCACCGACCCCGCAACCGGTGAGCCACTGATCGGTATCAATGTGCTGGTAGATGGCACTTCACTGGGGGCAGCGACAGGATTGGATGGAACCTACATCATCAATAATGTAGAGCCGGGAGTTTATTCACTTATTTTTTCCGGTGTCGGATATCAAAGAAAGACTATCACCAATGTGAGAGTGAACAGTGACTTCACGACACGAATTGATATTGAACTGGCTGAAGAAGCCATTGGTATGGCGGACATTGTAGTTGAGGCTACAAGACCACTGGTCAGAAAAGACCTGACGTCATCCCACACCGTCATCGATAACTCTCAGATCGCTGCACTGCCGGTTGAGAGTGTTGATCAGTTGCTTGTACTTCAGGCTGGTATCACCAAGGGCGCCGGAGGTGAACTCCATATCCGTGGTGGCAGATCGACTGAAGTATCCTACAATGTAAATGGAGTATCGGTTGTAAACCCGTATGACTACGGGCGGACAGTCCAGATCTCTACGAACGCTATCCAGGAACTCTCAGTAGTCAGCGGAACTTTCAATGCTGAATACGGTAATGCCCTGAGTGGTGTTGTAAATGCGATTACCAAAGAGGGAGGCAATGCCTACAGTGGTACAGTATCGTATTATACCGGTGATTATGTCAGCTCAAAAGATGACATCTACATGGATATCAAGTCCATTTCACCGGTAAACAATCAGGTAGTTGAAGCTACTTTTGGCGGACCGATCCCATTTCTGGAAAACTCTGTGAAGTTCTTCCTTTCGGGCCGATATAATAATGACAAAGGGTACTTCCACGGGCAGAGGCAGCACACCATTTATGACTCGGTGTACCGTAATGTTAATAACCCAAACGAAATCAGTCTGGCACGATCAGGTGACAATGAGATCATTTCGATGAACCCATCTGAAGATCTTAACCTTACTGGTAAGTTTACGGTGAAGCCAGTTCAGGCATTGAAGATCAATTACGATGTAGTGTATTCAAACTCATTCTACCAGACGTATAGTCATGATTTAAAGTATAATCCTGATGCAAACTATAACCGTTATGAGTGGGGTCTGCTGAATTCACTCGAAATCGTACATGCCGTAAGTCCTTCGACATTCTACTCCCTGCGCGGGGCATATAATATCTATGACTTCAAGCGCTACCTGTTTCCGTTGCTTGATGCCAGTGGAAGCGAAGTCAGTTTTCGTCCTGGTATGAGCCTTGCTGGGTTGCGTCCTGATAACCGGTATCAGCCATCCCACAAGAACACGAAGGTGACACCTTACACCTTTGCATCGGGTGGCACATCGAATGAGCACTTCTACCAGCGCTCAAACACCAGTGAAATAAAATTTGATATTTCCAGTCAGATCACAAATGAGCACGAAGTAAAGTTTGGGTTCAGAGGGAAAATTGATCAACTGGAGTATCAGAACTTCAATATCCTTCGTGATTCCATCACCTATCTTACACCCACGATTCTTGGAACTGAAACGGCTTCCCATGATTATTACACCAAAGAGCCTTTACAGTTTTCAGCATACCTGCAGGATAAGATGGAGTTCACTAGTATGATCATCAATGTCGGACTAAGGTTCGACTATCTTGATCCCAAATCGGTTTATGCTCCTGATATCTTTAAGCCGACTGCAAATCTGACTGATGCCGAGCCGAAAAGCATTTTTAGCCCCAGAATCGGTATCTCATTCCCGATCACTGATCAGGGCATCATCCATTTTTCTTACGGGCATTTTTATCAATTGCCACCGTTCCGTTACCTCTATACCAATCCAACGTTTGAGGCATTCGGCGGAACACCCACATACGGTAATGCCAACCTGAATCCCGAGAAGACAGTTACGTATGAAATGGGGTTACAGCAGCAGCTTACCGAAAGCATTGCGATCAACGTCACAGGCTTCTATAAAGACGTACGCGATCTGCTGGCACTACAGGAGATCAGAATCAGCACCAGTGAAACATACCTGAAGTATGTCAACAAAGATTACGCCAATATAAAGGGTATCACTGCCTCCCTTACCAAGAGGAAAGGTGCTGATGATCTGTTTGGTGCATCGCTTGATTATACGTTCCAGGTTGCTGAAGGAAATGAAACCAGTTCTTCATCCTTCTTCCTTGACCTTGCCAGTGGAAGACAGAGTGAGAAGATACCGGTTCCGCTAAACTGGGATCAAAGCCATACACTAAACGGTACGGTTACGTTTGGTAATCCTCGTGACTGGGGCATCACCATTGTTGGTACGCTGAGCACCGGACTCCCCTACTCACCAGTATTGTTTGAGCAGGAGATCTATCTTCGCACCAACAGCGAGCGAAAACCTTCACAGACCAAGGTTGATCTGATGATGGAAAAGTCATTCGATCTCTACGGTGCAGTTCTAACAGTATTCCTCAAAGTCTTCAATCTGTTTGATACCCTGAATGAACTTTACGTCTATGATGACACCGGACGTGCAACCTACACTCTGGAATCATCAAAAGGTGGTCCGCAGGAAACCAACAGAATTGCTGCACGGGTGCCAGGAATGAAGACGGCTGATGAGTACTTTAACCGTCCGAACTACTACTCCGCCCCGCGTGAAGTGCGTCTGGGTATGACAATTGAATTTTAATGGTGCTTATATGGAGAAATGTATGTTTAAATATTCACAAGCCGTGATCTTCTTCCTTCTGTGCGTTGTGATTTCGGGTGCGTCATTTGCACAGGAATCAGTACAACAGAGAAGGGAACGGGAACACCAGGCTGTAAAGAACTATATTGAGTCCCGCCTGCCGGGATATCCGGTAAACTTGCAGCATGATAATACGATCTCGCCCAAATACACGGGCGGTGACAGATTGCTGAACAAGATACTCGGAGAATCAGAGCGGAAACGCTATCTGATGAATGGCAATAACGTTATATGCGAAATCTGGAACTACGGCGGTGTTGGTCCAGGTTATCCGGGAAGAGATCTCCGGGAATTACTTGCTATGGTCTGGAAAGATATGCCCTATATTTTCCAGTTCTCCCCATTAGTAGGTGCTGAAGTTACCGATGTGAATAACAACAAAATTCACATTATCTCTGATGGACTGCTCGATTACCCTGGACTGAGAGATCAGGATGTTGCCACAGAGTTTAAATGGACCTGGCAGCCATTGCCGGGTTATGCCGATCCCAATCAGGAGTTCATGGCATCTAATCCTGCTTTTGACTCCGACCGTGATGGCAAGCCTGACAGCTGGCCCCGCGAATGGTATAATAATGCCTTAGGTCAGTATGTATGGCCAGGCTATCTGAAGCAGGGCGAAAACAATGCCGACCTGGAAGTGTTCTGGGCAATGGATGACCGCGATAACCGGGAATTCAAGTATTATCCGTTTGCTAATGATACACTACGCAGAGGACTTGGTATTCAGGTTGACGGACGTGCATTTCAGTGGAGCAACTCTCTGGCATCAAACTCAATCTTCTTTGTATGGACAATCACCAACGTCAGTGAAAAAGACCTCGATTCTGTTGTTTTCGGTATCTATGGTGATCCTGATATCGGTGGTAAGGACAACAAGGATGACAACGGATTCTTCATTAAGCCGTATGGTGATGAAGTAAATAACATCCCCGTTTATGCGCGCAGCATGGTTTATTTCTGGGATCCTGATATGAAGGGTGACCGTGGGTTACCGTTAGGATATTTCGGATGTAAATTCCTTGAGAGCCCAGGCAATGCTACAGATGGTATTGACAACGATGGTGATGGTATGATCGATGAGAGTCAGGAGGACGGCATCGATAATGATGGCGATTGGAACGCTGAGACTGATGACTTAGGTGTTGACGGTATTCCCAATACCGGTGATGCTGGTGAAGGTGATGGTGTACCTACAAGAGGACAGAAGCTTCCTGACGGAAGTCCTGATCCACTTGCTCCGGGTGAACCCAATTTTGAATACACTGATCTGGATGAAGCAGATCAGATTGGTCTTACCAGTTTTAACAGTTGGACCTGGAATACTGATAAGATTTCCAATGATGAATCAATCTGGAACAGGGTTACTCCTGGTAACTTTGGTGAGATTGAACAGAATGCGGATATCGTATTCGTCTATGGCAGTGGTCGAATATCCTTGAAGAAAGGTGAGACAAAGAGAATCTCAATGGCTTTCCTTTTCGGAGAAAACCTGAGTGATTTGCTGACTACTGCTGAGACTGTTCAGGATATCTACAATAAAAACTATCGTTTCTTCCGTCCACCAGAGATTCCAACCGTTTCCGCAGTACCAGGTGACCGGAAAGTTACTTTGTATTGGGATTCAAAATCTGAAGAGAGTATTGATCCAATTACCGGTAAAGACTTTGAAGGGTATGTGGTATATCGCAGTACCCGACCGGACTTTGCCGATATTCAGAAAATCACTGATGGAAGGGCTTCTGCATTCCTGCACGAACCTCTGAAAGATGTCAGTGGATTTGATGCCCGTTTTGATCTTAATAATCAGTGGAAGGGATACCATCCTGTTTCCTACATGGGCAGAGGTATTCAGTATTATCTGGGTGATAATACCGGATTGAAGCACTCTTTTGTTGATTCAAATAATGTGATCAATGGTCAAACGTACTATTATGCAGTGGTTGCGTATGATCATGGTGATTCACTGGGTATTCCACCCACGGAAACCACAAAGAAGATCAGTTCTGATCCAATTACCTCCGCACTGATATTTGACAAAAACACCGTGCAGGTGATCCCCGGACCACGTGCAGCGGGATACAAAGAACCAGGTATCAGTAATAACGATGTCACGCATACGGCGGGTATCGGAAATGGAAACGTAGAGTTTCAGATTCTCAATGATCTTGCGGTCATTGATGATGAGTACACTCTCTCTTTCTCAAACAGGATAGTGACACCTGATACTTCCTACAACAAAAAGAATTACTCCCTGAAGGGCACCAAACCTGTGACAGAGAGATTTATGCTTTTTGATGCAAAGTTTGCTGCGCTTTCCCATCCGAACATTATTGATGACCAGACTCTGGTTGTGAAGGATAAGGGAGGGAAAGTGTACGTGAAGGGCACGGACTATATTGTGAATTTTGAGAAGGGTGCAATCAGGCGCAGCGACAATTCCACCATGCCCAACAACAGTGAATATGAAATCACTTACTCCTACTATGCTATCCATCAGAGTACCTACCTTGGCAATGAGGATGGTAACCCGGTATTCAATGGCGTAAAGCTGATTGTTCAGGATTATCCAGCCCTGGCATACGATGCCACCAGGTCAAAGTGGTCGCGCTCTGATCTGAAAATCGGGGCAGCGGTTACGATCTCATCCGTTGGTGCAAACAACCTGAAGAAGCTGTGGCCTGCAGATTATATCGTTACCTTCTCTGACAACTACATTGACTCAGCTAAACTGTTCAGACAGGGGCAGTCGCTTCTGCCGATTCAGGTTAAGTACAAGGTTGAGGATGTAACTACCGGTGTACCGATCAGAGTACCAACCGTGCTGAAAGAAAACATAGTAAAAGACAGTGCATGGTCACGCGGTGATGAGATCATCCTGTTCAAGACCGGTGCACAGGGTATTGCAGGTGATACGCTCACCTGGGGTATCATCTTCACCCAAACTTCTGCAACAGACACCGTACTGCCAAAGAACGGTGATCAGTACTTCATGTACACACAGCGCCCATTCAGTTCTTCAGATGTTTATACACTAAAGACAAAACCGGGTGTTGTATCAAATGAAGCAGCGAAATCAAGGCTTGATAAGGTGTATGTAGTACCAAATCCGTATGTTGGTGCGAACGACCTTGAGCCGGCAAACAGACTTCCCTCACAAAACCGTGGTGAACGGCGGATTTATTTTGAGAATCTGCCGATGGAGTGTACGATAAGAATCTATACCCTGGCGGGTGATCCGGTTGTAACGCTGGAACACAATTCAGGTATGGATAATGGCCGTGAGTACTGGAACCTCCTGAACAGGGACGGATTCAGTGTAGCCTACGGTGTGTATATCGCGCACATTGATGCACCCGGTATTGGTGAGAAACTCATCAAATTTGCTTTAATAAAATAATGGCTGCAGGAGTAGAAACTATGAAAACAGTAAAAATTTGGTTATCGGTTCTGTGTCTGCTTGCCTTCAGCGGTGTTCTCCATTCACAAACACTGAAAACGGGAACCACTGCAGCACAAGTGCTTAAATTCAGTGTTGGTCCCCGCGCAATAGCAATGGGTGGTGCATACACAGCCATTTCTGATGATATCTCCGCCACATACTGGAATCCCGGAGGCACATCAAGCATTATGTCCAATGAAGCGTTCTTTAATCATACTGATCTGTACATGGATATCAAGCATGATTATGCGGCTTTTGCCACTAATCTGTCTGATTTCGGTACAGTAGGACTCTTTGTATCAGTACTTTCCATGGACGAAATGGAAGTACGTACGATTGAAGACCCCGAAGGTACAGGTGAGTTTTTTGATGCTGGTGCAATGGTCATCGGTCTCAATTACTCACGCTCCCTGACGGAGAATTTTACCATTGGAGCAAACTTTAAATATATCAATGAATCTATCTGGCACATGAACGCAAATGGATTTGCAGTGGATATTGGTACACTGTACCGTATTCCAGTGTTGAATGAGCTGAGAATTGCTGCCAGTATTTCGAACTTCGGTACGAAAATGCAGCTTTCCGGTAGAGATGTCACCAAGACACTCACCTCCGGTTCAGGCGGCAAGAATCTGATTAACACCAATCTCGAACTTGACTACTTCGATCTTCCGCTCCTGTTCAGATTTGGTGTTTCTGCCGATGTTGTGAAAGATGAAACGTTCAGGGTAACTGCTGCAATTGACGCTGTTCACCCGAATGATCACTCAGAATATATTAATACCGGTCTGGAAGTATCCTGGAAAGAAATTCTGTTTGCCAGAGGCGGATACAATTCGCTCTTTGAAACAGATACAGAGAAGGGACTAACTTTTGGATTTGGATTAAACTACCGTATTATGGATGCACTGAAAGTGAAGCTTGACTATGCTTATCAAAGCTTTGGTCGTTTGACAAATGTGCATTACTTCTCGGTAGGTGTCACGTTCTGATATGATTCTATTGTAATAAGCAAGCCTTGCCGGATATTCCGGCAAGGCTTTTTTTATTTAAACAGGGATTCGAAGCGGGGATTAGCAGAGAGGATCGCACTAAAGAGCGATAACAGTTCTGACCGTGTGAAAGGTTTCGATAAGTAGTGGGAGCAACCTGCTGAAAGGAATTCCTCCCGATCCCCCATCCTGCTATAAGCGGTTACAGCAATAATGGGCGTCTCTTCATAGTTCTGGATTTTTCTGATTTGTTTCGTCACCATGGTCCCATCTGCACCGCTGCCAAGATTAATATCAGTCAGTATAAGATCATACATACTGCACTGAGCCTTATAAAGTGCTTCAGCCGCATCTACAGCCACATCAATGATTGCATATTTTCCAATAGCTATCTGTACCAGAGAAACCGCAAGCGGATCATTTTCAATATGCAGAACTCTGGGGAAATCAATATTATTGAGCGGTATAGTTTTAACATGGGGTTCCTTTGAACTGTTTTTGATGGCAGCATAAGAAACCGGTGCAGAGAACATTGGCAGAGTGATGGTGAATACACTTCCTATCCCCGGAGTGCTGACAGCAGAGATTTCGCCATTCATTCTTTTGATATACTCACGCGCGATGGATAACCCGAGCCCGATTCCTTCAAAGTGCCTGCCGCGTCCTTCACTTACCTGCCTGAAACTATCCCAAATCATATCAAGGCTTTCTTTTGGTATTCCAATACCCGTATCAGTCACCCTAATGATTCCGTTCATATTTTCCGTATCTGCTTCGGTACCGACCTCAACAGTGACAGCGCCGGTTTCAGTGTATTTCAGTGCATTGCTCATCAGCTGATAGATGCAATCCCTGAAGAGACGCTTGTCAATTCTGAGTGGGAGTTGCTGCAATGAGAAATCCCTGGAAAGAATAAGCGATTTTTTCAGATAATCCTGTTCCAAAGAATCACATACTTCATTCACTATGGGTATTATATCTGTCTCCCCGAGTTCAATTTCCATCGCACCTGACTCAATCACTGAATAATCGAGGAGCATATCAACCGTAGATCGAAGCCTTTCACCACTTTGGTATAGGAGAGACGCATATTTCTTCAGGGTTGTGTCCTGTGCAAGTTCTGCGATGAACTTTGAATAGCCGAGGATGCCTGTCATCGGCGTTCTGAGTTCATGGCTGATCAGTAGTAAAAAGTTCGACTTCAGATCACTAAGCTGTTCAGCTTTTTTTCGCGCCTGCACGAGCTCCATTTCAAGCTTTTTTCGCTCAGTAATATCAATCGTGAAACCACCAAGCATGGGGGGGGCATTTTCCCTGATAATGGGATACTTGATGGTAGAATAAAACTTTCCGCCAAATTCCTCTTCGAGTTCTACAGGTCTTTTACTATTAATAATTGAGAGATCATCGTCGATGATCTTCTGAGCAAATTCAGGTGGAAAATGCTCAAACATGGTTTTTCCGATAGCATCTTTAACCGGATATCCAATAAGATTGATGAAGTTTTCACTGAGATAGAGGGAGCGTATGGCCTGATCCTTAAAGAATACATATACCGGACTGAACTTAAGCATTGCCTGAAATACTGCTTCCTGATCTCGTAGTCTGTTCTCTGTTTCACGCAGCTCGGTAATATCCTCAAACATGGTAAACACGCCTGTGGGTGCAATGCTGTCAGATTCAAATTGTGGAATTGCAGTTACTCTGATCCAACGATAATCCTTTTTTAAGGGATGAAAGATGCCGATTATATTTCCCCGCTGAATGGTACCCGATTTCAGTGCAATCATTGCAGGGTGAGTTTCACCCGGGTATTCCGAGCCATCTTCATGGATTGAGCGCCACTCGGGATGCATGGATGTTCTTCCCGTCAGTTCATCCATCGTAAGACCAAGAATATCTGTTGCGGCGGGGTTTGCTGAAGTGATATTCCCCGATCGATCCTGATATACGATACCTTGCGTCATGGTTATATAGAGTTGCCGGAATCTCTCATCACTTTGTTTCAGGGCCTGTTCCTTCTCAACTCTTTCCGTAATATCAGTGATATACCCTTCAAGATAGAGTGCTTTTTCTATAACATCCATGGTGAGCTGCCCTTTCTCCCAGACCCACCTTACCATCCCATTCTTCCTGATGATACGGTACTCAACCGTATAGTTGGTTTTATTTCGTATTGAGTTTTCAACCAAAGTACGAACGGACGATTTATCATCAGGATGGATAATGGTATAGTATGAAAGTGTTGTGTTATCCAGCAGTTCTTCTTTCTTGTAACCCGTTAATTCAAAAATATGGTCACTCAGATATTTCATCGTCCAGTGCTCATCAAAAAGGCAGCGATACACAACACCTTGCAGGTTATCGACCAGTGTTGCAAGTCTTCTCTCGCTTTCCTGCAATAATGATGGAAAGTGAATTTCCTGTTTGTCAGAAGCAGTACCAGGGGATACACGGTAGAAGGAACTCGTAATCAGCTTTCTCTCCTCCCATTTACTAATGATCCGTTCAATAAGGCTTCGTAGAAAAGCCGGGGAAGTATTTGCTTCAATAAAACCAAGGTGATTGATTTTTGATAGTTGGACACTGATTTCATCAGTTACGTTATCAACGTAGAAAAGCAAGGGTTGTTCACGAAGAGAGAGGATGCTGTCAGCCATATGTGCCTGATCATCGGTCTGATGTGAGGCAAGATCAACAATTATCAAATCAATGGTTGAATCTGTACTTGCATGCAGGGCTGGTCCCTCCCCACCACTTAAAGAAATAACAGTACATACAGGGGAAAGTGCCGAGTATAGTTGGTTCAGTATCTGCTGATTATCTGTAAGGACAAGTACCTTGGATTCTTTTTGCTTTACCATACGGATTGTGAATCGGTTTACATTGTATGTTGACTGGTAAAATGCTCTGTTTCATCCACACCGGTCAGTCGTGACAGTGACTGAAAGTGTAGCAAAATACTTTACCTTAAATTTCTTTTTCCATTGTTACCGGGAAAATAGTAAAAAACGGAGGAAAAATAATACCCGTTTTTCTTCGGTGCCAGGGATGGATAATTTAGTAGATTTGGAGCGTGTGTTATGTAAAACTTACTGACAGGACTCCGCTTTGAAATTCAGGAACCCAAGCTCTGATTTTTTTACTGTTTTAAAGGACAGGGTTTATAATTATTTCCGTGAAAAGAATAAAAAACCAACGGGTAATGTGACCCTGTACACAAAAGCCGTTGTGTTACTAACCTTGCTTATATCCGGGTATGTGCTACTGGTATTCTTTACGCCTGCATCAGCATGGATTTCCCTTTCCATTGCTGCGATGATGGGGCTTCTCATGGGTGCCATCGGGTTTAACGTTATGCACGATGGAGCACATGGAAGTTACTCGGGCAATAAGACTGTGAACGCAGTGATGGCTTCAACATTGAACCTGCTTGGTGGCAGTACCTTCATGTGGAAACAGAAACACAATATGGCACATCATACTTTTACTAATGTAGAAGGAGCAGATGATGATATTGATATCAAACCGTTTATCCGCGTAAGTCCTGACCAAAAACATTACTGGTTCCACAGGTTCCAGCATTACTACGGATTTTTCCTGTATGGATTCACCTATCTCTTCTGGGTATTTTATAATGATTTTAACAAGTATTTTCTCCGCAGAATCTCGGATAACGCTCCACTAAAAAAAATGAATATCCGGGAGCATATCGGTTTCTGGCTCACTAAGATAGTGTATCTGTTCACGTTTATCATATTGCCATCTTTACAGGTCGGATTCTGGTATGCTATGGCAGGATATGGCGTTGCAGTTTTTGTGTGTGGTTTTGTTATTGCACTCGTCTTTCAACTGGCGCATATTCATCAGGAGGCAGAGTTCCCTTCCCCGAACCCTGAGACTGATCAGATTGAGAACGACTGGGCGATACATCAGTTACATACTACAGCAAACTTTGCAACCAGGAATATGTTCCTCAGCTGGCTTTTAGGGGGATTGAATTTTCAGGTGGATCACCACCTCTTTCCTAAGATCAGTCACATTCATTATCCGGCAATCAGTAAAATTATTAAAGAGACGTGCCAGGAATACAATATTTCCTACAAAGAGTTTCCTACGCTCTTTTCTGCCATCCGCTCACATCTTATGTACCTGAAGAAGGCTGGTATGGCATAATCCGGGGCACCACTTTAATCTGACCCGGAATAGCATTTCCTAAAGGGCGGTTGTGACACATATCATAGTGTGTTATAACCGCCTTTTTCGTTGTATTATTAGTCCGTATTCAAGGTTATGAAACTGTGACATCAGTCACCTGATGTTTTTTACTACAATTGCATTCAGTATGTTTGTATCCAGAATACTGAATAATGATTCACTCACTCATAACGAATGGTACTATGGTCAGGCTCACAAACTTTTTATTGATAATTTTTCTTTTATCACTTCCCACACTTGAAACATACAGCCAGAATACAAATCACTGGCAAAAAATTAATCACGGACAGGTAGGAACCTACGATGAAGGTCCGTGGAGAGTTCAATACTTTTCTGCCGACACGGTTTTTATACTTGGTTCAGATTTCTACTATTCACGGAATGGAGCCTCAACATTTCAGACAGCACAAATGAGTGGCAATGAACTGAATTTCAACTTTCCATCAGCAAGGGTAGGATACATTGTGGGATTAGCAGGCACCCTGAAGAAAACAGTAGATGGCGGAGCAAACTGGGCAACGCTAACCCCACCCACCAGTCAGGACTTGTGGGGTGTTGATTTCATTACTCCGGAAACAGGCATAGTTGTTGGAGTTTCAGGAAGGATTTATCGGACTTCAGACGGGGGGAACAACTGGACGCAAATTCCATCCGGATTTTCAGACTATCTCTTTTCTGTGAAGTGGATAACACCACAAATCGTTTTGGTAGGTGGTGCAGGCACTATGCTCAGA
>JAEXTR010000096.1 GCA_023406915.1 Bacteroidota bacterium | reverse complement strand
GATAACAAAGGGAACACCTATGCTTTCGTTTTTATCCTTTCTTCACTTACGAATCTGCAAGAGGAACAGTCAAGAATACTCCTGCTCCTGCTGACAGTTTTTTTGGTACTACTGGTAATTGGATTTGCAGCAGCCTCATTCCTCAGAAGAGCGCTTACAGAACCCGTATCTTTGCTTGCCGGAGTTGTGAAACAGGTTGCCGAAACGGGTGATAAATCGCTTCGCGCAAAAAAGTTTGCTGATGATGAAAATGGATATCTTGCGGATAACATCAACTCGATGCTTCAGTCACTCTCAGATCAGTCAGTTGAAATCCAGCAAAGTGAAGCTGCTTACAGAACGCTGTTTGAAGAAAGTCCGAATCTAATTTATCTTGCAACTTCCGACGGTTACATAGTAGATATCAATAAAAAAGTGATGCATTACGGTCTTAGAAAGGAAGAGTTGATTGGTAAGAATATTAAGGAATTGGGGTGGACAAATGAAGAAATACACGGCAACTATTATGCGATGCTGAAAAGCAAGGGAAAGATTGATGGCATGGAAACACGGTACTATAATGCCGTTGGTACCATCTTTGATCTGATTTCGTACGCATCCATCGTCAATTATAAGGGCAGACCTCATATACTGGCAATCGTTGCAGATATAACCGATCAGAAATTATCCGATAGAAAACTACGAGAGCAAAGTGAACAGTTCCGACTGCTATTTGACAGTGCTTCAGATTCAATTCTGATCATTAAAGAGAATGCAGTAGTTGCCTGCAACAAGAGCGCGATGAGTATGTTCAAGGGGGATCAGAATGTAATCACCGGCACCAAGGTCGAACAGCTTCTGATGAATACTTTCACCATTGATCACTACGATCTCTCCATTTTTAAAATGAAAGCGAGCGCAGCTGCATCAGGCAAACCACAAGTGTTTGATGTCTCATTTTTGTACCGTGACTTCGAGGAGATTGAAATTGAAGTCTCCATGAAGGCATTTTCAATGGCAAATGGACTCCACCTTCAGATTATCTTCCGTGATATTACTGCCAGAAAAGTTGTCCACAGAGAGCTCGAAAACTCCCGAAAGAACATTGAAGGTGTTATTAACTCAATTCCAAATGCGATTATTGCGATTGATTCCCAAAACTGTTTCAGAATGATGAACAAGTCTGCCCAGGATTTTAAAACGTTTCATGGAGACGGAGTCGGGCTTCCGCTGTTTGAAGTGTTTGGTGAACTCGCCTTTCTCCGGAATCTTATTGAAGAAAGTCCATTGGATACGCTCACCCAAAGAAAATCAATCATGACATCACTTAAAAACGGAGAAGTAGGATTCTATGATGTCTCAATGATTCCATCTTCAGTATATGGCAAAGGGAGCAGAATAATAATCATAGAAGACGTTTCCGACAAGCGGAAAATGGAACAATTGATGATTGATAGTGAAAAAATGATGACGATTGCAGGACTTGCAGCTGGTATGGCGCACGAAATTAACAATCCGCTTGGGACCATCTCTCAGGGCTGTCAGAATGTCATCCGACGAACCACGTTGAATATCCGTAAGAATCTGGAAGCGGCAGATAGCGTTGGCGTTGACTTTGCATTAATCAAATCATATCTGGAAAAACGAGAGATCTATTCTATTCTGGACTCAGTTGTGAATGCAGTCGGGAAAGCTTCAGAGATCATAAAAGGAATGCTCCATTTCAGCAGAAGAGGTGAATCGCAAAAAGTTAAATATTCGATTGAAAAGGTGATTGATGAGTCAGTTGAGCTCACCTACAGTGACTATCACCTCAAGAAAAAAATTGATCTGAAGAGTGTCAGATTCATTAAAGATATTGACCCAGATTTACCTGATATCCCTGTTATTGTTACTGAACTGCAACAGGTCTTCTTTAATCTGTTTCAGAATGCAGCACATGCAATGCTGAGTGACGAACACCGTGGTTCAAAGATACCCCAGGTAACCATTCGTGCTAGAAGGGAGGATGATCTCATCAGAATTGATATTATTGATAATGGCCCTGGAATAGATGAAAAGACCCGCAGCAGGATATTTGAACCTTTTTTCACATCGAAGAAATTTGGGGAGGGGACAGGATTGGGATTATCAGTATCGTATATGATTATTACGAACAAACACCAGGGTGAAATGGCAGTTGAGAGTATACCCGGAGAAGGGGCGGCATTCCAGATTAAACTTCCGGTATCCGCCCTCTAAAACTTCCCGATACTCTGATTTATCTGAGTACGACCATTTTTTTTGTTTGCTGATAGCCGGATGATTCCAGTGAGTAGAAATACACCCCTGAAGGCAAACCTGCGGCATCAATAAATACCTGATGTGCACCTTCACCAAACATTTGAGATGCAACAGTTCTAACTAATTCACCGAGTGTATTGTAAAGAGCAATTCTTACGAACTGTTTTTCAGGAACACTGAAACGGATAACAGTCTGAGCATTAAATGGGTTAGGATAATTCTGTTCAAGCGCAAAACCAGTTACCACAGCAGGTGCATCATCCTGCACACCTACTGTTGGGTCCATATTTTTATAGAATGAGAAATTGCCATTATATTCTGCAACTATGATGTCAGTTTTTCCGTCATTGTCCAGATCAGCAAATGCAGGAAACGCATTTTGGTTTACCTTCACACCTGCAAACAGGGTATCATTTCTTTTCCATCCTGCACCAGTTTTTTCCCAGTATACAAGTGTACCATTCGATTTACCTATTACCATTTCGTAGATACCGTCGCGGTTCAAATCCACCATTTGGGAGCGGTCCCAGCTGCTGAATCCGATACCTGCAATCACTGAGTCTGCCGGTGTTCCGGTTGTTGGTGAAGTATAGAAATAAAAATGATTGTTGGCAGCTTTTTCAGACCCCACGAATAAATCCTTGTGACCATCATTGTTTACATCCGGGCAAGAAATGACACTCTGACCACCAGCCGTGATGCCAGGAAAGTAACTTACTTCTTTCAGACCCATTGCACCAGTTCTTTTGAAATACTTGACCTCACCGTTCAGGTTACCAGAAATAATATCGAGGGTATCGTCACCTTCAAAATCAACAATGACTGGGGTGCTGTAAGAACCGGCGTCAGCCAGTGCAAAAACGGTTTGCTTATCGTAAACCGGTGCACCAGGGGTGCCTATGTTTCTGAAGTAAAATATCCTACCATCCCACATACCGCTCACCAGATCAAGATCACCATCCTTATCCCAGTCTCCTACTGAAGCAGTCGCACCGCTGCCCTCAATTTTAAGGACGGGGTAGTAGTTCTTGTTGTACATGAACTGTGGTGAAGTCACTGATCCGGTGTTGTGGTACATATACAACACACCTACATCTGTTCCGTAAAGAAGATCGAAATCTCCGTCTCCGTCGATGTCAACCAACTGTGGGTCTTTCCAGTAACGGGTCGACTCCAAAGCACCATAGAATCCAGAAACCTCATTCCACACCGGTGCATGATTATTGCCATTATTACGATAATACACCATTGTCGCGAGATCGCGCCCCAGAGTGAGGTCTTTGTCTCCATCATTGTCTAAATCAGCAAATGTGGGGTAGGCATTGTATCCCATATCAGCGATTCCAGTAGCAAGCGAATTATCACGAGTGAACTGTGGAGAGGTAGCGGTGCCGGTATTTCTGAATGCAATTGTTATTCCAGACTGTGGACCACCGAAGAGAGATTCTCCAATTCCTACGTATAAGTCCAGATCTCCATCACCATCAATATCGACGAATGCAGGTTTTGGATCGGTTCCGATTTCAGTATTGACACCAGCAAGCACACTGTCGTTCCGCTGCCATAGAGCCTGAATGGGGGTTCCAATATTGAAATACAGAATCAACCCATTATATCCACCGATGACCAGATCAAGGTCACTATCACCGTCAATATCAGCCACTACAGGATAATCAGAATTGACCTGAACAACACCTGCCGGATATATACCCTGCATCATCTGCTCATTCTTTCTGAATTTCGGATATGGTGTGTTTACGATATTTTCATAATACTCTGTTTTCCCGCCGGAATTTCCCAGCCACATATCAAGGTCTCCGTCAGCATCCATATCTGCAAGAAATGGTGCACTGAAGCTCTGCACTGTGAGCCCTGATGGTGCAAAAACAGAATCGATTTTCATCCATGGCTGACCAAAGAGCTGAGAGGAAATGAGGGTAAAGAGTGTGATAATCAGTAGTTTTCTCATCATTCGACCTAAAGATAAATAGCGAAAACACTAAAATACGAATCTTTCCAATAATCCTTTTTAGCTCCTAAAATGATATCCTGTTGCGAATGTCTACACATTACCGCATCATTTACCCATGTCACAAAAAAAAGATTTATAATGTGAATCTCCTTGTTGTGAATAGCATCATATCAGTATCTTAATCCTGTATTTACGGAGAATTTATGCGAAAATTGCTGCTTTTAATTCCTTTTTTAGGAATTACCGCCCTCACGGTAATTTTTATAATAAAAGATACTACTTACACCCCTTCAGATTTAGACCAATTAAAAATAAGATATCAGAAAAAGCACACACCTTCAGTTGACCATAGCAAATTTTTATCTCTTCAGAAGAATTTTGTGTCCCCACAAGAGGTAACAGTAGCCTGTATCACATGTCATACTGAAAGGCACAAGGAAGTAATGAATTCTTCCCACTGGAACTGGGAACGGGCTGAGTATACACCAGGCAAGGGCATCGCCTATCTGGGAAAAAAGAGCACTATGAATAACTACTGTATTGGTACACAAGGAAACGAAAAAAGCTGTGCTAAATGCCACATAGGGTTTGGTATGTCAGAGGACTCTTTCTCTTTTACTGACTCCACAAACATTGATTGTATGGTATGCCATGATAACTCAGGAAGTTATGTGAAGGCATCCAACCTGTCTGGTTATCCTGATCCAGCTACTAATCTCAAAGAAATTGCACAGCACATCGGAAGGCCAACGAGAGATAACTGTGGTGTCTGCCACTTCTTTGGTGGCGGTGGTAACAATGTAAAACATGGTGATCTGGATAAGGCCATGTTCACACCGGACAGATCACTTGATGTCCACATGGGGGAGAATTCCTCAAATCTTGTATGTGTTGATTGCCATACGGCAGAGAATCACCAGATGAAAGGAAAGGTGTACTCACTCTCATCGTTAAGTATAGACCGTTCAACCTGTGAACAGTGCCACTCTGAAACACCCCACGAAAGTGGGATACTGAATGAGCACACGCTAAAGGTTGCATGTCAAACCTGCCATATACCTTTGTATGCAAAGGCAAATGCAACAAAAATGGCATGGGATTGGTCAACTGCCGGCAAACTTGATGCAAACGGTGAGCCTTATACTGTGGAAGATGCTGACGGAAACCACACCTACATGTCCATTAAAGGCTCGTTTACCTGGGCAAAGAATATCAAACCTGACTATATCTGGTTTAACGGGACAGCTGATCACTATCTTCTTGGTGATTCAATCGATGATCCGACACAACCCCTTACACTAAATCCCCTCAATGGTTCGTATGATGACCGGGAATCGAAGATAATACCAGTAAAGATCCATAAAGCAAAGCAGATTTATGATCCGGTCACCATGCTCCTGATTCAACCCAAACTGTTTGCAGATAAAAAAGGAGAAGGAGCTTATTGGGTAGATTTCGACTGGGCTAAAGCATCGGCGATTGGAATGAAAGATGTTGGACTCCCTTTCAGCGGCAAGTATGAGTTTCTTGATACAAAAATGTATTGGCCGGTGAATCATCAGGTTGCCCCGAAGGAATTATCTGTACAGTGCGTAGAGTGCCACACCCGTGAAAACAGCCGGTTAGCGGGGCTGACTGATTTTTATCTGCCGGGCAGGGATTACTCGCCATTGGTGGATATTCTGGGTAAGATCATGATTATCCTCTCACTCATCGGCATTGCTCTCCACGCGTCTCTTCGTGTTGCAGCTGTAAGAAAGAACCGTAAAGGAGGAAATGCATGAAACAAGTTTTAATATACAAAGGTTTTGAGCGCTTTTGGCATTGGTTGCAAGCTTTTCTTATTCTCTTCCTTGCTATGACTGGATTTGAGATCCATGGTTCGATTGAATTCTTTGGATATGAAAATGCTGTACACTACCATAATATTGCAGCATACACTTTCATCGGACTCATTGTTTTTACAATTTTCTGGCATTTTACAACTGGCGAATGGAAACAATATCTTCCAACCTCCGAAAACCTGAAGGCACAGATTGATTTTTATCTGCTGGGTATCTTCAGAAATGCACCCCATCCGACAAAAAAGACGGTGCTAAGTAAACTCAATCCGCTACAGAGACTAACATACCTCGGACTTAAAGTTTTAGTAATTCCAGTAATGGTTGCATCGGGCTTACTCTATATGTTCTACAGGTATCCACAGCAGGGCGGTGTGGTAGCCCTGAATATTGGAGGATTAGAAGTCATAGCAATCGTTCATACGCTTGGGGCTTTTTTCCTGATTGCATTTGTGATTGTTCATCTCTATTTAATCACCACCGGCACGACCCCCCTTTCAAATCTTAAAGCAATGATCACCGGTTATGAAGAATTGGAAAGTGACC
>JAEXTR010000091.1 GCA_023406915.1 Bacteroidota bacterium | reverse complement strand
TTATACTTTGGATTACCCGTAGCTTGTGACAGCCCAAAGTACGACGCCCAGTTTCTGTACTTTCCAATACCAGTATTCACAATATGGGAGCCGATTCTGTTAGCATCGTGACTGCCAAACAGGTTTTGAACTACATAAGAAACTCCATCAGGATAGAGATTTCTGAGTGAATCCAGTTTCTTGTCAAACTCAGATGGCAGTATAGCTGAACCTGGTGGATCAAAGAAAAACTCTGCGCAGGTGAAGGCGAAATTATCGTTCATTTCACCTTCAAACTCATCGCCTTTCAAATATGGAACAACATTCTCAGGAACATCAATGATCTCTGCAGTCAGGTAGGCATCAGGATTTAATGATTTTACATGTTTCCGCCAGTCTTTCCAGAAAGCGTGCTTGATACAGAAAGCCACATCCAGTCTCCATCCATCGATACCATACTCACTTCCCTTCCCTTTTGGATTCATCCATCGGCTTGTTGCATGAAAGATATATTCTCTTGGACCCGCAACAATACCGTTCTCATCTTCCCTCAGTTCCGGGAGAGAAGCAACTCCAAACCACCCTTCGTACTTAAAGGGAATACCCCGCTCTTTATCCTCGAAGGAGTGGATGATAAACCAGTCTTTGTAACGCGACTTTTCCTGATGCTTTTTCACATCCTGGAACGCAAAACTCCTGATACCCATATGATTAAAGACACCGTCAAAGATGATCCTCATCCCTCTTTTGTGCACCTCCTCAATCAGTTTGAGTGCCAGTTCATCAGCTTTAGTCCATACCCATGTGGCTGGATCAAGTGGGTCCTCGGAGGCGATTAGTTTGCGATCACCTACCGGATCGGGACCAAGGTTAGGATCGATATGGTGATAACTTGAGCCATCATACTTATGTAATGAGGGAGAATCAAAAACCGGATTTAAATAGAGTGCCGTAATGCCAAGGTCTTTCAAATAATCAAGCTTATCGATTATTCCCTGCAGGTCACCACCATATCTTCTGCGCAGCAGATGCTTCCATAACTCTCGCTCTCCGTTTTCCAGTTCATACGGTTGAAGCTTATACCAGTCACTGCCCCAGGGATGAACCTGCCAGGCTTTTGGCGATTCCTGCGGGTCTGCCCCATAAATATCATTGATAGTTGGATCATTTGATGGATCACCATTCCGGAAACGTTCCGGAAAAACCTGGTACCAAATTGCTTTTTTCGCCCATTGAGGGACAAATTCCTGAGGTGCTGATTGTGTATAAGAATGTTGTGCAGACATAAGAACCGTAAGTATAATGAATCGATATATGAGACTATTATTCATAAAAATAATACATAAATGGAAAGGCTTCATACTCTTCTGAACTCCTCAATTTCGCAGCGATTCCGATCAACGGCATACGTCTCAAAAAAGGTATCAAGAATTTTCGATCTGACAACCAGGATCAGCAGATGAGGATCAACTGCATGAATAGTAATTAACTCCCTTAAACCAGGTTCCATTCCCCGTCCCTCCAGTTCCAACGGTCCTATCTCATCAATTATGGTGATTCTGTTTTGATCAGGGATTGCATAAAGATAATTTCGGGTTCTTTCAAATTCTGCTGTGCTGAAGCAATAGTTCCCTATTTTTTGTACATCCTCACCAGATGCACCTGTTACTTCAAGCTTTCTCAACTCTCTCGTCTTCAGGTAATAATTACACCGTATGCCATCAACCACTGGTTGCAAGATGCCATCTGCATCGGGATTCGGTGCATATTCCCTGAAAAGATGGGTTGTTTTACCTGCCCTTGTATCACCGCTAATAATTTTTATCATCAGGCTACTCAACAAATAGTGCAAGATAAAACACTCTGGAAAAGAACCCCTTCACACGCTGGGATGGAGAACCAGTTTTTACAGCCTGTAACGCAAAGGAAAGATTCCGTTTAAATTTCGGGAACAGTTCTATAATCGAACTCAGATACGCTTTCCGCTCAGACGCTTTCTTTTTCATGATTCTTCCGATGATATAGCTTATTACGGGATTGATAAATGTAATCCAAAGCACTATAATTATCATCGCACGAAGTAGCATGGGAAACAGTGATGATTTTTGCCCGGGCATTGAATACGTAATAATCAAGAGTGTAATTGCTGCAACAGTTATCACTATTTTGGGAAAGCTAAGTAACTTCTTCCTCCCAATCTGACTGACTGGTGTCGGCAGAGGGTGACCGTTGAACTCAAAGAGCGCTGACTCCATGCCCCTGGATTCTTCAATCCAGCGTGGTAGTCTGGTGGCAATGAATCCAAATACTATTCCGGCAACAGTGTACAAAGTAACATAAGCCCCAACTAGGTAAAGGCTGTACGAAATCTCTGAATCACTTCCCAGGAATTGCCTGGTAACATAATTGAAATAGTTATCGAGCGCTGTCCAGAACTCCATTCCAAAGATTATAGTCGTCGAGATCAGTTTAATGAATGCTGAATAAACGAGGGCAAAAATACCCATTGCATAGCAGGATATGGTTATGTTTCTCTTACTGAGAAATAACAGGAAGCCCACCAAACCCTGTACTCCCACTGCAAGATATGCAGCAGCGGGAGTGTGAGGGGCAAGGAGAAACTTAATAAGTAATACATTCACGGTAGCCTGTAAGATCCGTTTCGGTGAGTCACTATACATACCTAACAGACAAATTACTAATGCAGCAAATCCACCCACAACAATACCGGTGAATGGAAAGCGGAGAGCATGCATGATGCCGCCGAGGATAGCCTCGGAGAAACCCCACAATGCTGTGAGGCGATAAAGAATTCTTGGATGTATCATAAGTGCCTGCAAAGTTACAAAAACAGGTTGATATTGCAAGATATTTGCACACAAATCCCATGGGAAATTTTCCCCCGAAATTGGAGGCGAAAAATGGTCAAAAACAAAGAAAACAGCTTAAACGGGCTCTCAACTTTGCATAAAGTTTTTCGTATATTGCTTAGTTCAAACCAAGATTTTAGAACACCTATCACTCCGGAGCAATATATATGTTCAACTGGAATTGGCAAGTTGAAAATGAAGAGAATCTTCAGAAAACAATAGATCGCTGCAAGGCACAACACATTATTTTACCTACATTTACTCAACTTCAGAATCCTGAAACAATCCCTACAAAGGTTCAGGAAGCACTAAAACATGTTGATATTTCAGAAGTCCATCCACTGAATCTTTTCAGAATTCACTGGAGCAATGATCCGGTTTCCGGAGGAGTTGGGGAAATCAATGCACTCGAAATTCCGTCATCCGTTACAGGTGTCCGGGCAAGAATAATCGGACTTGTTGGGAAGCACTTCCCCACGGGCGCACACAAAGTGGGCGCTACCTACGGCTGCCTGGCACCTTACCTTCTCAGTGGGAAAATGAACCCGGAATACCATAAGGCTGTCTGGCCATCAACCGGGAATTACTGCCGCGGCGGGGCTTTTAATTCTGCCCTGCTTGGAGTACATGCAGTAGCTATTTTGCCAGAAGAGATGAGTAAAGAACGGTTTGACTGGTTAAGGTCAATCGGTGCTGAAGTTTATGCCACAAAAGGGTGCGAAAGCAACGTAAAAGAAATCTACGACAAATGTCATGAACTCGAAGCTGCTGGTGACGAGTACCTCATCCTAAATCAGTTTGACCAGTTTGGCAACCCTATTTGGCATTTTGCTGTAACAGGCAAAGTTATTGAGAAGCTGTTTGAAAAAATGAAGTCAGGCGGTTCCAGGATCGCCGGATATGTCAGCGCAACTGGATCAGCAGGCACCCTCGGAGCCGGTGATTACCTAAAAACTATTGCACCGGGAGTTAAAATCTGTGCTTCAGAAGCATTACAGTGCCCGACCCTGCTTATGAATGGATTTGGTGGACACCGGATTGAAGGTATCGGCGACAAACACATCCCATGGGTGCATAACGTAAAGAACACTGATAATGTAGCTGCGATTGACGATGAGGATGCATTACGGTTACTAAGGCTTTTTAATCTGCCCGAAGGTCAGTCATGGCTTAAAAAACATGGAGTGGATGAATCCGTGGTGAATAGACTTCCTCTTCTTGGTATATCTTCATCATGTAACTTGCTCAGTAGCATCAAAATGGCTAAGTATTATGAGATGACTGAAAAGGACATCATCTTTACTGTCTTCACTGATTCAGTTGACCTCTATCTCTCAAGACTCGAAGAGATGAATGCCACCTGGGGTCCATACTCAGAGCGTCAGGCAGAAATTGACTGGACATCTGTGATTAAAAAACAAGGCATTGACCACTTCAAAGAGTTAACTTACCAGGATAGAAAAGCCATTCATAACCTCAAGTATTTTACCTGGGTTGAACAACAGGGTAAAACTGTTGAAGAACTGAATGCACAATGGTATGATGAAGAGTACTGGCAAGAACGGTTTTCAATCGTTCCTGAATGGGATAAGATGATTGAAGACTTTAATGCAAAAGTCGGCATTGAAGAGTAACTGACACCTGCAGGTTTTATGAAAAAGATACTGAGGAATGTTTTTATCCCGGCACACGACAATAATTTGTTCTTTGGGGATATCATTTTTAATACCAAAATCCTGGCTATGCAATTAAAGAGCAGAGCTACAGTGCCTTGGTCCAGTATCGACACCATGAAGAAGCGGGATGCGTTTATTGCGAAAAACTTCCCGTCAGAATCCATAATACTTTCAGATGATACCTTTGATGGTGCGGGCACCATTGCGATACCCGGGGGCATTGACCCTCATGTACACTTCAATACTCCCGGATTCGAAGAACGTGAAGACTTTGAGCATGGAAGCCATGCCGCAGCCTGTGGTGGCGTTACAACTGTCATTGATATGCCATGCACCTCCCTGCCACCTGTCACTACTCATGCAAATCTGAATCGTAAGAAACGGGCACTAAAGAACCGTAGCCTCATCGATTATGCTTTTTGGGGGGGAATTGGTGGCTGCATGCTGAGAAACGGCTCAGACCCAAATACAATCGTTCAGGAGCTTCATGAAGCGGGCGTAGCAGGATTCAAGGTGTATTTGTTGTCTGGTATGCATTCTTTTGCTGATCTCACTGTTCATGAAATCGAAAAAGTTGCCCACGCAGCAAAGAATACCGGTAAGACTCTTGCCGTCCACGCTGAAGATAAACACTACGTCCTTAAGCGTCAACATGCATATCAACAGCAGGGTCTCAACGGATGGGCTGATTACTGCAATGCGAGAAGTATTGAAGCAGAAGTTATTGCTGTGAAAAATATGATTCATGTTGCTCACCGTACCGGATGCAGAGTTCACATAGTCCATCTCAGCAGTGCCAAAGCCCTGAATCTCATCCGGAAGGCGAGGAAATCCGGAATTGACATCTCCACAGAGACATGCCCACACTACCTTCGCTTTACCCAGGAAGATTTTAATAACAAGCGTATATCTGCTTATCTTAAAACCGCACCCCCGGTTAAAGAGGAAGAAGACCGTCAGGCATTGTGGGATGGATTGAGAGATGGATCAATCTCCTTCGTCACCACTGATCATGCCGGATGCGATCCCAAAAAAGAGAAAACAGACAAGGATTTCTGGAAAGTCTACGGAGGCATTCCAGGAG
>JAEXTR010000001.1 GCA_023406915.1 Bacteroidota bacterium | reverse complement strand
TGTCTGTGCCACATTGTACAATATGTACCCTCGTCTGTTACTTGTGAACCGTCCTTGAAGTAATGGTACTTGTACTCGCCAGTTTCATAGGCAGTATCTCCGTCCACCCACACCTGCAGCGTTGAGACGGTAACCTTTATATCGGTACCCAGATAATCCATAATCTGTTTGATCCTTTGGTGCAGTGCTTCTTTACCCTTAAAGACTCTTCCCTTACTTCCAAACATCATACCATTATCAGCAAAGATCGCCGCGACTCTTGCCGGATCACCTGTTTCAAACCCTTTTATCCACTCATTATTGCCTGCATCAATCGATGCCCTGGCACTCGAAAGCAGTGATGAATCAGGCTCGGTCTGTCCGGTTAATGGAAAGCAGAAGAGAAAGGTTAGAATCAGGAATAACAACGTTAGTTGTCTCATCATAAACCTCGTTTAATCTTTTGGAAAATATGCAGGAAATCTAAACAATTGAAGCTGAATCAAAAAACGGTTTCGGACTGGCAAATTGTATGATTCTTTTAGCTATCTTTCGGTGTTTTTTAGATAAAATCTTCACCACAAAGAAATTACAAACCCTATGAGACTCAAGATTTTACTCACTGCTGTTTTATGTGTGTTCTGCATTTTATTACAAACTCGTTCTGTGTTTTCACAGGTACATAGTTCAGTTCACTACCTGGACCAGTTGCATCATGAGGCTAATCAAAGGGAGCCTGAAACTGAAGTTGTATATCGCCCTCATCCGGGGTTTGATAAAGATGCTGTGCAATCAATGTCTCATGCGGTCTATGGCTTTCATCCATACTGGATATCTGATGCCACTGCTTCAGGTTACTATTACAGTCTGCTGACCCATGTCGCATATTTCAGTGCTGAGGTTGATGAAAGCAGTACTACTACTGGGGGGTTTACTACAACCAGAAACTGGTCAAGTACTCAGGTGGTCAATTACTGCAAAAGTAATGGTGTAAAGATTCACCTCACTGTCACGATGTTTGATAACCATTCCCGGGTTCTCGGGAATGCAACCTACCGGGCAAATCTGATCAATAATATTAAAACGCAGCTTGCCTTACGGAGTGCGGATGGGGTGAATATAGATTTCGAAGGTATGGCAGCAGACCAGAAAACAAATTTCCGCCTTTTCATATCTGAATTGGGTGCTTCTCTGAAACCAGATGGGTATGCAATCGTGATTGATCTTCCTGCAGTGGACTGGAATGGAATTTTTGATAACACTTTTTTTACCACCGTGAATACTGTGGTTGATCAATACTTCATAATGGCATACGATTATTATTGGCGTGGGAGCACAACGGCTGGTCCGATATCGCCAGTGACTACGGGTACTGCTATTCGCCATGTTGAAAGAAGTATAGACGCATATACGGGTGTTGGACTTCCAGGTGCAAAGATGATTGCAGGATTTAACTATTATGGGTATCAGTGGCCTGTGGTCAGTGATGTTCGGATGGCAACTACTACTGGTCAGGGAGTGAGTCGAACTTATGCGCAGGTGAAAACTGAACTTGCATCAATTCCTGCTGGTGATCAATTTTATGATGACCCATACAAATCACCATGGTACCGATTTCAGAACGCGGGACAGTGGTATCAGACCTGGTATGATGATGCAACTAGTCTTACCGTAAAATACAATCTGGTGAAATCAAAGGGAATTGCAGGAACAGGGATGTGGGCACTGAGCTATGATGGAGCAAATACTGAACTGTGGCAAGCTCTGAAATCAGCATTCGCATCTGGTTCTAATCCTGATCATACAATTCTGGCGGATTTTGAGTCATCCGTTGGTGTGTTTAACCAACAGCCGACTTATAGTGGTTCGACTATAGGAATCCTTTCTTCATCTTCTACAGCCAGATCTGTAGAGATTGCAAAAAACGGCTGGAGTGCATTGAAAATCATCTTAAAGGATGATCCCGTCTCAACAAATAACTGGACTGTACGTATCCTGTCCGGCGGCGGTGTACCTGCAAGTAATCAGAACTTGAATAGTAACGGCTATATCGGCTTTTGGCTGAAATCTTCGGCAATCCCTACAGGTGCGCAGATCGCTGTCACTGTTGATGATGGCGCTGGTGGTACAGAACTGTCACCAAAGAGAAATGTGTCTTCTTCTTCAGATTGGGTACTGTATGAATGGAATCTGCAGGAAAGTGGTTGGACAGATTTTAATGGTGGAAATGGTATTGTAAATGGTCCTACGGTTACGCTTGATGCAATAATGCTTTACGCCCCTAACGGTTCCTCTGATTGGACCTTATTTGTAGATGATGTCAGCTATAATGGCACCGGTCCGCTACCTGTTGAGTTAGTAAACTTTTCAGCCGTTCCAGATGGTGATAAAGTGGCACTCACATGGCAGACTGTTACAGAGGTGAACGCATTTGGGTTTGCTGTAGAACACACTAATAATGAGAATGCATGGAAAGAAATCGGGTTTGTTCCTGCGAGTGGGAACAGTAATGTTGTGAAAGCGTATAAATGGACCACCAATGAGCTTACCCCGGGTTCTCATACATTCAGATTACGGATGATAGATGCTGACGGCTCTTTTAAGTATTCCAATGTTGTTTCTATTCAAACAAATGTGCCACTGACAAGCCAGCTAGCGCAAAACTATCCGAATCCTTTTAATCCGGAGACATCCATATCATATACACTTGAAAGTGATAGTTGGGTTACCCTGAGCGTGTATGATCTTTCAGGTGCGGAAGTTGCACTTCTTGTGAACTCACGGCAGCAGGGAGGAAGCTATACGATCCGATATGATGCATCAGGGCTTGCATCCGGAGTATATTTGTTGAGAATGAATGCTATTGGAATAAATGGTAGTGTGATTAATGAAACGAGGAAAATGGTGCTGATGAGGTAGTTTTGAAGGTGGCAGGAAGGCGGCAGTCACCACATCTGCCGCCACCCGCCGGAGGTCTTGAGACTTAGTTTACGCTATTACCTGTCATCAAACTCTTATAAAACTTTTCGCAGAGGTCCCTGACAATCGGATCGGCATCATGCTTAGCTGCAAACTCAATTACTTTTACTCCACGGCTGTCACCAATCTTCGTCAATGCCAGCGCTGCTGCGATTCTTTCACCACGCACGGTGGAAGTATTGAACAAATCCATGAGTGGGAGCACTGCATCTTCTGCCTGGAACTCTCCGAGAAGGTACGCTGAACCAGCGCGCAGCCCGCTGTTTTCTGACTTCACACCTTCAAGCAGAGAAACTACTGAACTTTGTTTCAAAGCAGTCACATTTTTAGGGGCATTGATTGCATAGGTCTGGAATCCAATAAAGGATACGAGTGCAAAAACAAACAACATCTTTTTCATAACAATCTCCTTTTAGATGAACACATTCTGTACTGAAGCTACAGTACAGGATAATTGATTTTTCTGGTTCAAATATGCATCATCAATACGCTGATCTATAATCAATAGTGATTAGTTATACATTGTATGCGTTAAGTGGTTTTTCCCAATGATGAAAGGTATTGTGATATTTTCAGTTATGCGGGTACATTCTGCTTTTTTAAAAAATTTATTATGATAATGAAGAGAAAAGTAGCAGCGCCATACCTTTTTCAAGTTAGTCATGGAAGGTTTTGAAGTGGGCTGATCTCTATACTTTTAAAAATTGATGTGGTTGCGAGAAGTATAACAAAAAAAATTTTTTCACACACATCTTGCGCTGATTTAATTTTTTCCCTACATTTAAGGACTTCTTTTACGAAGTTTTGCGGGAATAGCTCAGTTGGTAGAGCGCAACCTTGCCAAGGTTGATGTCGCGGGTTCGAGTCCCGTTTCCCGCTCTCAGGCCGCCGGATGGCGGCTTTTTTCTTTTAAAATATGTTTGAAAAAGCAATCTGTTTCAGGTTTCCCCTTGATTCATTGCTTTTTATCCTGTACATTTGTTGTCCACCTTAGCATGTTTATGGCGCTGTACCCAAGTGGTCTAAGGGGAAGGTCTGCAAAACCTTTATTCGTCGGTTCGAATCCGACCGGCGCCTCAAAACCCGTCAGAAATGACGGGTTTTTT
>JAEXTR010000390.1 GCA_023406915.1 Bacteroidota bacterium | reverse complement strand
GACCTACAATGCGTTTGAAGTATCTGCAAACTACACCGTGTATGAATATGAGGATATCAACCCGAATTACCGGAGTTATTCACTGCGGCAGTTTTCTTATCTCGATTCCACAAAGATCAGTTTCACCCCAAACTTTTACCTGAAAGTGCAGGGATATATCAAACTGACAGATCAGGGGGATCTGGATTGGAAGGCGTTTTCCATGAAGCCAAACCGTGAGGTTGAAGAGTATCTGCTCGTGCCGCAGTTATTCACTGAGTACCGGCGGTGGACGGTGGGAATCGGTATGAGGTATTTTGCACTGAATACTTACCGGCTCAAGAAGGAGGATAAAGCCCTGGAGAGCAGTTACCGGAGTGTGGGACCATCAGCAACAGTCTTTTACTCCACCGGAAATGATATTACCATGTATTTTACCGGATGGTATGAGTTTATCGATAGGAATGTTACAACGATAGATGAGCTGGTAACCGTAAACTTCTCATTTCGTTGGCAGTTTTGATATTTTTTTTTTTATTTTTGTAGCAATTATAATCCTGGTTCTATGAAAGAATTTACCTACGAAATATCCAGCGAACTAAGTCAGCTACCGGCTGTCGAAAGTTTCATTCAGAATGCGGCTATAGACTGCGGCGTAGATGATGATACCACATACGGAATCACCCTTACCGTTTATGAAGCCACTACCAACGCTATTGTACACGCAAACAGAAAAGACCCTGCAAAAAAAGTACGCTTTATCGTAGAATACACCGGTCGGTTTTTCACTGTCCGTATCTTCGATCAGGGAAGCGGATTTGATCCTGCGCGGATTCCTGACCCCACTGCGCCTGAAAACCTGATGAAAGATTCAGGTCGCGGTCTCTATCTTATGAAAATTTACGCTGACGAAGTTCAGTTTCATACAACTGATGCCGGAACCGAAATCGTACTTCGATTTATGGTATAATCCTCATCCAAAGCTATTTTCCTGGTATGCTTTACCATATCCTGAAGCATATACCCACACCTGCAACAAATCCCCCTTTGTCTGCCTGAGGCATATAGGCATACCCTGCTATTATACCAATTCCAAACCTGTCACTCAATTTTTCCTGAGCAGAAATCACCGTATATCTGTTGATATCCCTTTGACGGAGGCTGGCTGCAACCGTGAAATAGGACGCCGGATGAAGGGGCACGGGCGAATGAAATGCAAATGACAATGCGATTGCACTGTCTGCAAGCACCGTATCCACTGAGGCAGTGTACATGAGTCCGTCCATACCAGAATCATTCTGATCCAGGATGATAGAACCATCCCCCCTCAGCGAGTCGTTGTCCGCTGCAATCCATACATTCCCGCCCGCAATACCAGATAAAGAGCGGAAGACCTTTCCTTTTCTGATACTGAAAACCGGCTTCAGGGTATCAGTTACAGTAACAACTGTGGTTACAGTATCGGTGCGGATTTCAGTCACCGGCAGGGGGGTGTTATTTCTCCCCCAATAGTAGCCAGCAACAAAGAAGAGCGCGAGCATAATAAGCACGAAAGCAGAAGTCACAGCATTATTCATTCTCTTCCCCTGAAGATATTGCTATCGGGAATACCAATAGATGTGAGCCATTCCTCCACATGAAAACTGGGGCACGCCTTCCGTGCAAAGTGATAGTGCCCCGCAATAAGTATGGCTGGATGACGGCGTACCATGAAGCGGATGTAATCTGTAATGGCAGCAATCTGATCAGGGGTTCTGGTATCCATTGGGTTCATCCTGGCGTCGCAGCCACCGGCATAAACGATATGGCGGGAAACCTCATTCTTGCCAATGACGCCAAAAGTGTATTCATCATTCTCCACCTGGTCATTCTGATTGTAGTCACGCAGGTTAATGAGTGAGCCATCCAGCATGATCAGGTCACTGTAACCCACCCCTGACCATCCCCTGCCAAGCGGTGGTGGAGATGTATGCCATCGGATAATGTCGGCTGCGGTTATATTTCTTCCTTCGGGTGAAGCGGTGCAGTGGAGGATGAGATATCTCAGCGGTTTCATTTATTCTCCCCCCGGTTTCGGTTGCTGATAGCGTTACCGGCGTAGAAGGCACCCGAGACGGTCATCATTCCAATGCCAAGCTGTAATGCGTAGTTTGCAAGTCCGGTATAATCTGACTCCCACCGGATCATGGGGAGTATCATCAGCAGCAGATACACTGATACTGAAATCAGGAATGCAATAAATTTTCTTTTACCGAGTAAGTTCATGGTGTTCCCTTTCCGGAATGTTATTTTCTGATGAATTCATCTTCGCTCTGAAGTTCAGTGAGTTTCTCCAGGCGGTATTTTGCATACGAAGCATTCAGGCTTTTTTGGAGCGCAAAGTCCATAGCCTCCTGCCTGATCTTTATGTAACGTATCTCATTCCTGACGTGCTTCAGCAGCGTAAGATGGATACGCGAAATGGCTGCGATAGCAAGCACTGCCAGCGAGGGTATGATACCTGTCAGTAAATCGGTCATGCTTTTTATCCCCTTTCCTGTTGTTACTACATTGGTTTATCAAATGCCGTATGAAGCGAGTCCGAACAATCCCTTTAGTACAGTATTACCAAACAGACTCCAGAAGTCAGGCTGGCGGTTATTTGTTGCCTCTTCCTCATCGGCAGTGCGGCGCTGCAATAAGTAATCGAGCAGTTCCAGCTCATAATTGCGATCCTGATTCACCGCAGACTGCTTGCTGGCAGAGATTCCGAGGAGTTTAGCCACTGCCTGCTGGCGGAGTTGAGTCTCGGCATCGTTAAGGTTGTTCTGTAAATCATTCAGCTTGCTGGCCTCGGTATTGTAGAGATTGAGCATTGGATTTGCGAGAACAGAAGGTGAATTGATACCAGAGGCGGCTGCATCTTCCTGCAAATTCCTGACTGCTTTGTTCGTTACGGCTGAAAGCTTCTTTGCACCCTGGTCATACAGCCCCATTTTACCGGGTAAGCCTTTTTTCAGGATATCTTTCAGATAGTCTTCTATTGCGTCATCCGATGCGGCTGAAAGAGCTGTAGGTTTATCTGCAATGGTCTGTGTCCACTGTTGTGCCCGTGCACGCGCACCGGCATCGCCCATGGACCGTACCATGGCATCATAGATTGCGTTGAGGAGTAATGGATTCATAGTTTCATCTCCTTTGGTTACGTGTTAGCAATATGATGTAATGAGTATATGTTTCCCCGGAACCAGTTACCGTTGATCAGGATAAACTCCCGGAAACCATCGGTTTCCCTGATAAAAAGGCGGGTAAAATCATCCACCAGTGAGGGTTCAGGAAGCCTGGTCACTGTAGCTGAAACAGGGGCGAAAGTTTCCCGCAGGGAGGCATGCTCTTTCCTGTTCACCATTCCATCCCCCGCATGATATCTGAATAGACCATCTTTTTGTACTTATTGAAGATGTGAAGTCGCTCCAGTGAGCGGAAGGGACCTGTCACGGATACCCAGAACTGCTTCACCCTTTTTGAGCGTGGGATGATTTCCCTGCCTGTACCATCGGCAACAATGCCATCACCAGACACAATTCTGATTCTGGCACCAGCAGTATCTCCAAATGCGAGTAACCGTTGAATACGCCATACCATCCTTGGTGGCGCCTGAAAATGGGCAGTTGTTACTTCAAGATTGATCGGAAAATCAATATCGTTGATCAGGTCATACTCCGCAGCTGAACTCATAGCATAGATCCGGTTGCCGTATGCAGCCTCAAAATGCGTGAGTAACTGATCCGAAGATGGGATCAGTTCGAGTGGAAACCGGTATCGCCATCCTGCGTTTGCACCCGGATCAAATATGAGCAGCTGATCAGGGTAACAGAAGCAGATGCAACCCTCAGATCGAATGGAGAGGATTCTGATGAGTCCATCACTCTGATGTTTGACGGATTTCAGGAGTTGTGCAGCTCCACCGGAATTGATGATGAGAATCTTGTCATCCTGGGAGAGAATTATCCCACTTCCGGTTTGTAGAAACACCCCAGACTTTGATAACCCAACAGACGGGAGCAGAACGGATGCCCGCCATGTTACGGGAGCACCGTTGGTTTCCATTCTGAGTATGTTGCTGTTTCGGAGCACAAACATACCTGTGTCATCAACAGCAAGCCCGTTGATCTGTGCTCCCGCTTCGGGATATGGCTGTATCAGATTTTCTGCTGGGAAAGAAAGCGGGCTTCCGCCGGTGCTGAACATGATTCCGCATGGATAAGAATCTTTGGGAGCATCAGGATTGTAGGGAATAATCAACTCACTATCCTGCAAGATATCAGTGTAACTGTTCCCTGTAAGTCCTATATCTGCAACAAGATAGAAGGTATTACCATCCCCCTTCGTGCGATAGAGCCGTCTGCCGGTTACCGGTGCGGCGAGCCCCCCTGCTCCGCAAAAAGGAAGCAGTTTCAGGTCAACGCTTCGAAACTCATCCGGACCGTTCGTGGTGAACGGTGGGGTAAAAATGGGAGCAGATTCCCTGCCTGCTGCATCCACAAAAGTACAGAGCCACTGGTATCGGGCACCTGCCAACAGTCCCCCACCGGAAGTATCACGCCAGGCAGAAAAGATGTTACCAGAAGTGAATCCTGGCATCGGAGCAGGATCACTTGAAGCGAGCTCAGGGGCAAATGGCAGATCACCTGAAATAGTAATATTCCCCAGGAAGAGTCTGCCACGGTGAGTGACAGCAGAACATGCCAGGAGGGGGGGTTTTGCGATGGAAAGCAATATAGATGAATCAAGGTCTGCGTCTGAAAGCCAGTCATCCAGAATCGTGCTACCCACCGGTAGAACAGAATGAAGTGAAAGCTGAAACCAGCGGGATTGTACCGTGAGGGCATTTGAGCGATATATCCTCAGTGAAACAACCCGAGGGTCATCGGTTTGCGGCAGATTCGCAATCCGGATAACCCCTCCGGCTGCGGACGAGGCAAGATCATTTCCCATATAGTGGGTAAAGAACCGGGATGGAGGGCTTTCGGCGCCGGTTGCATTTGCAAACGTAAAAGCATAGGTGTAATGCCCTGCTGAAAGATTTCCACCTGAAGGGGCATAGGATGAAACTGCTCCCGACAGATCCGGAACTGGAAGGCTGAAGGGAAGTAACTGGCTGCAATCCTCTCCACCCAACCAGTATGGTACACCGTCAACAAGGAGCAGAAACGTACCGACTCCGACAGGATGAGCGGCGAGTTGTGGAGAAAAACTATCAATGGTGCCAAGCAAGCGGGACTCCCCTGTTTTGACATTCATCACGTATAGTTTTCCTTCACCGGCGATGATGTAGTAGCGATACCCATCTTTTCCGGTAACGGAGAGAAACTAGCCTATATGCACAGGTGCACAGGCAGCCAGGGCTGGTGCCAGGGCAGGGCGCATTACAATTTTTCCGGCTTTGCCGGGTGCATTCAGCCTTCCGTTCACCAGTTGTGTAAGACTTGTTTCGGGCAGCAGGTCTGGCGAGATTGTTTCATGCAACGATGTGAACGCTGAGATATTGAGAAAAGACATATCAGACTCCGAAATGATACTTGAATGTTTGACAATAACCTGATGGTGCTGATTCCTTTTGCCGGATCAGTTCTTTTTGAAAGGCAGCATCCATATCAGGGAGCACCTTTGCAAGCAGAAAATTTTTCATGAGCGATGCATATCTGTCGGGCAGAATCAGGTCGCCATCCAGTGAACCGTGTATTATCGCACCCCAGTTTTGCCTTCGCTCTGCCGATGGGGAAAAGACTTCGATGGAAGGGGTGTAGGTTATGACCACCCTGCAAGGCAAGGTTACCGGTTTACTGAATCTGAGCATGTGTGGACTGGTGTTTACTACCACAGCATCATAGCATTGCGCCCCATCAATGGATGCTGAGATCAGGGTGCCAAAATCAGCGGGCAATGTCACAGCAGTTTCACCTGCACGTACATCACTTTCAATGACTGAGGTGATCCCATGCAGCGAACGTACAACTAAGCCTAACCCTTCAGAAATCCAAAGGGCGAGTAATGAGTCGGGGACTTCAGATGCTTCAGCTCCGCGGGCAGTTACA
>JAEXTR010000371.1 GCA_023406915.1 Bacteroidota bacterium | reverse complement strand
AAACGCTGCCACCGTTTTTCTCCGCAAATTCCTTACAAAGGATCAGCCCGAGTCCGCACCCTACTTCATTTTCTGTACCCACCGATGAAACTGCCTCATCAATTTTAAACAGCCGCACAACATTCTTACCACTGATGCCTATGCCATAATCGATGATATCAATCACGACTTTTTCTTCCTTCTCAGTAATCTTGATATCAATCCGGTTGCCCCGGAACGAGAACTTGATTGCGTTTGATAGAAGGTTCCGGAAAACGGTTTCCATAGATGGACGATCGCAATTCACGGGTGAGTTTTTATCACCGCTGATCTCAACCTGTAACTCCTTTTTGATTGCCTGTGCTTCAACTGCATGGATAGCATTATGAACTATTCGGGATGCAGTTATTATCTCCGGCACAAATTGAATCCTGCCTGTCTGTGACCTTGACCAATGGAGAAGGTTCTCAAGAAGTTCTCCCGCCCTTTCACCGGCATTAAAGAGGTCCATCAAAAACTGTTGTCTGATATCTTGTGGCATCTCTTCGTCGTCACGCAGGGTCTCTATGATACCCTTGATCACTGCAATCGGATTCCGTAAATCATGGGCGATAATTGAAAACAACTTATCCTTTTCAGAGAGGGTCTGCTTCAGCATCGTCTCAGACTCTGTAAGCTTCTCAGTCAGGAACGCTAACTTACCGGCAGTCTCTTCAAACATTTCTTTATTGACTTCAATTTCTTCAATCAGCCGCCTGAGTTCTTCTTCTCTCTCAATCCGTTCTGTTAGGTCAATCAACGTGAAGATGTAAACTTGCTCTCCACCATACTTCATTGGTTCGTATTTGAAAAAGCACCGCACCACATCACCACTCTTCTTCCTGAATGTTGCAGTGGTGGACCTGATTCCTCCATTGATCAGCGGTTCAATAACTTTACAGATCGATTCTTTGTCCTCAAGGGTGTCATCATCAGGATCATCAGGATTGTGAACAGGAGGAAACAATGCCAGGAATGCATCATTGTAAAATGGAAAATCTTTCGTTTCAGGATCAAATACCGCTACGGGTTCAGGTATATTTACAATAAACTGATTCAGTTCCTCATAATTCCCTTCAAGTCTGTGTACCCATTTGGCGAGCTTCCCTAAATGTAAAAACAGGATAACCAGTAAAACAGTCAGGAAGAGCGCAAGTAACCGTGCCACCGGTTCATCGGCGGTAAGAAAAAATAGTGCAACAGCTGTTCCGGCACAGAGTAACAGAAAGAACCGGACCAGCCGGAATGGTGTTATTTGTAACGACACACAGGTACCAATATTTTGAGCGATTTGTTGAGAGAAGTTACAAAAATAATTACCCGCTTCAAAACATTGTTCTGTTCACATCTCCGGACTTTTCTTTTACGCCTTTCATCCCTATTTTATTGCTATGTCTTTCTCGAAATTCATTGAAACATATCTTCAACCCGGTGATGTGGTTATGGTGCATTCATCATATAAGCATCTCTGGGCGCATTTCAACCGGATAACCCCTGCTGAAATCATTTCCACCCTAAAGGAAACTGTCACAAAATCCGGCGGGCTCTTCTTTCCAACTTTCACTTACAATTATGTAAGACTGAACCAGGTTACTCCCCCATTCGATCCCGAAACCACCCGTTCCCTGACTGGCTCTTTAACTGAATACATGAGGCAAAGTGATGGAGTGAGAAGAACCAACTCCCCCACCCACTCCTTTGCTGTATGGGGCTCACCGCTGAAGGATATTATGAACTTCGATAATCCCGATGATCCTGCAGGTCCGGATAGCCCATGCGGCTACGTGGCTGATCACCCAAAAGGAAAGCTCCTGTTGTTGGGAACCGGGTTTGAGACGCTGACGTTCGTTCACTATCTTGAAAGCTACTTCAAAGTTCCCTGGCTGCATCATAATTGCTGGACTCATCTTGGCGTTGAACCTGCCGGAATTTCAGTGACAGGGATCAGGAAGCTGACCGTCTTACCAGGATGCTCAAAAGGATTTGTGCATCTTGAGAACGAATTAGCGCAAACAGCGCAACTGCAATCCTTTTCTGATACACCGATGAAGGGATATAGCATTCTTCCCGGTGACCTGCTACGGGTTGTGAAGGAGTTCGTAACGCTTACTCCATGGAAGCTGCTGTGTGACGATTCGACGTGTAAACCGTGCAATTTTAGAAAAACATTATTTCATGCAACTTACTGACTGGTATACATTCTCATGCGAACATTTTTTCCCGTACTGATCCTCTTCTATTCCACTTTGTTCCTGACACAAGGGTTTTCTCAACCAGTCCCAAGAGACACATTTACCACCCGGGAGGCACGGACAAGATTTCTTGACAATCTGATTTCAAATACGATAGAAGCCCCTCTTCACGATTCATTAACCTCGGCAACGGAATCATTGTGGAGTGGTGCTTTCTGGGGAGCAGAGCTGATACAGTACAAGGATACAATCATTCAAAGTGCCCTCTACCGGGGACTTGCACAATATCAGATGAACTCCGTTGACTTCAACCGGTCATTGCTTCAGGGGGCTTATAGCTTATCGCAATGTGAATTCAGTGAGCAGATCAAGTCAGTTCTGGCAGCCGAAAGCAACCCGAAGAATTTTGCAATGGCTGCCGTCTATTTGAAACGATGCGGTGCTCTGCCAGAGACCAGCCTCACCACCCTGATTTCAGAACGATTCCCACAATGGGAGCAGAATCCTGTACTACTGGGTTTGCATTGGTTCTTACAGGATCAAAAAACTACTCTGCCACCTCTGAAATCCCTCTTTAACCACCAGCCTCTGATGAACAAAATTCTCATAATAAGTTTCCAGAGGAAAAACCGTGACTTTCCCGGAATGGTCATATTCCGATCCAGAAATGGAAACCTTTTGCGAAATGAAAGCGGAAGGCTGACCGGAGTCCCTCAGCTGGCAAGAGCAGCATGCAATCTTCCTTCCTTCCTTACTAACGGTAATACACCCCAGGGTTTGTTCCATATAGCTGGAGTGGTGGTATCCAAAAACCGTTTTATTGGGAAAACCCCTGCACTCAATCTTGAGCTTCCGTTTGAAGCAACAACTGCAAGGTTTCTCGATAACGGCTCAATGAAGGAGTCCTTCAACCGTTCACATTATGTATCAATGCTTCCTAAGGAGTGGCACAACTACCCTCCTGTTTTTGAAGCATTAAACGCTGGTGAAGCAGGCAGGTATGATATCATGGCTCACGGCACCACGGTAGATCATATCTTTTATGAAGGCAAACCATACTCCGGATTTACCCCTTCTATGGGTTGTATGGTAGCCAGTGAATACTGGAATAGTGAAACAGGTGAAAGACTTGAGAGTGGTCAGGAAAATATTTTACAGGCGTACAAGAAAGCCGGAGGTGGCAAGGGGTACTACCTGCTGCTGGAGATCGATGATAAACAAGCCCCCGTTACCATTGAAGAAGTTGAAAAATTACTGGAAGGCATACAATGAAAAAACCATCACTGAAAACGATTATCATTTGGTCAGTTATTATTCTGCTGACTATTGGCAGTGCCGTTTTCCAGAGACTCACTGGACCAACCTATCCGGTCACTGGAACGATTCAACAGGGAAAACTGACTATCGACTATACATTTTTACGTAGCTCAACTGCTTTTCAGACTCATGCGGTTGCTGTAAAAATTTCAGACCCTAACGCCAGCGCAGTGCTTGAGTGGAAGCGGCATAAAACAAATGACGCGTGGACAGCGGTGCCGATGCTCAGGGATGGAAACGTATGGCGCGCTGAACTGCCTGCACAACCAAAAGCCGGTAAGCTCGATTACTATGTGATTATCGCTTCTTTTGAGTCGAGAGAACAAATCAGAATACCAGCAACAGAACCAGTGGTGATCAGGTTCAAAGGTGATGTACCCGATCAGTATCTGATTCCTCACATTATCCTGATTTTCCTCTCAATGGTCTTCTCATTACGAACAGCGGTCGCAGTATTTCAGACCCCTCAGTTGCTGAAACGTCACCTTACCCTGACGTTTATCACACTGATAGGTGGTGGATTCATCTTCGGACCACTTGTGCAATTGTATGCCTTTGATGCACTCTGGACAGGGTTTCCGTTTGGATTCGACCTGACAGATAACAAAACCCTCGTCGCATTGCTTGCGTGGTGCGGAGCACTGGTTGCAGTGATAAAGCAACGATATGTGAAAGTTGCCGTGCTGATCGCAGCGATCATTATGTTTATCGTGTTCCTGATCCCGCACAGCCTCTTCGGGTCAGAACTGAAATATGATGAAACTATGCCCGAAAAAGCCATCACAACTGAGTTGTTGGGCAATTGAAAATTACTTGCACAAAGGCGGTCAAAATAATACATTACTTTGATGTTTTGAAAAATTTTCGGAAAGTGAAGTACAATGTCTCATCATCTGATTGCGCATGTAGAAATACCCGTAACCGATATTGACAAGGCAAAAACATTTTACCGTGGCCTGTTCGGGTGGGATCTTAAGGATTTTGGCAGAGGATACTCTCTCTACAATTCCCATCGCGGAACCACTATCGGAATCCGCAAGGCTGAATCAATTGTCAGCGGTGATACCACGATCTTTCATATGCTGGTTGAAGACATTGATGCTTCACTTGAAACCGTTCAACAGCTCGGCGGCAAGGTGTACCGGGAGAAAACAATCATTCCTGTCTTTGGTTATTACGCCCTTTTCCAGGACCCTGACGGCAACATCCTCGGACTCTACCAGGCTCACTAGCCGGTCTGCACATCACTAATCACAAAGCGGTAGAATTGAAGCCGCATCATTTAGACTTTTCGGATGAAGACCTGTGTTTGCATACGCAGGTCTTCATCTTATCTGGAGAATAATATATATGTCAGTAGGTACTATAAAAAGAGTAGCTGTAAATACAGGCGGTGGCGACGCCCCTGGATTAAATGCAGTCATTAAAGCTGTCGTAATTTCCTGCCTCAATCGTGGCTGGGAAGTTGTCGGTATTCGTGACGGGTATAATGGAATTTTCCTGCCCGAAAAATATCCCCTGGGTGATGGTCTCATCAATCTTACGTATGATAGCGTGCGTGATATCCAGAACCTTGGCGGAACAATTCTTGGAACGGTGAACCGTGGTAACCCGCTCCGTTTTCCTATGAAGGATGCAAACGGGAATACCGTTGAGATCGACCGCTCTGACGAAGTCATGGCGGGCTTCCGTAGAAATAAAATTGATGCTTTGATTGCCATTGGCGGGGATGGTTCACTGACCATGGCTAATGTATTTGTCAAAAAGGGTCTCAAAGTTGTCGGTGTCCCTAAAACGATTGACAATGACCTTGAACATACCTATGCAACATTCGGATTTGATACTGCTGTATCATTTGCAACAGAGTGTATAGACCGTCTTCACTCAACCGCTGAAGCCCATAAGCGCATCATGGTTGTGGAAGTGATGGGCAGAGGTGCCGGTTGGATCGCACTGCATTCGGGCATTTCAGGATCAGCTGACGTTATTCTCATTCCGGAAATTCCTTATGATATTGATAAGGTCGCAGATTTCCTGAATAACAGCATCAGACCAAATCATGATTACGCGATCGTCGTGGTCGCTGAAGGTGCAATGCCCGTTGGGGGGTCAGCCTCCGTGATTGAACGTGAAGCCGGAAAAATGGAACGCCTGGGTGGTGCAGCAGACAGAATTGCCCGCGAACTGCAAACGAAGGTTGACAAAGAAGTTAGAGTAGCTATCTTAGGGCATTTGCTCCGTGGCGGCAGTCCGACTACATCGGATAGACTCCTTTCCCTCAGATTCGGTGCAGCAGCAGTACGTGCGCTGGAAGAAGGCAAAAGCGGTGTCATGGTAGCTATCGATCCCCCATACGTAAAGTATGTACCGCTGGATCAGATTGCCTCCAAATCGAAGCTTGTTGACCTCAAAGCAGATACTATGCAGACAGCCCGTGATATGGGTATCTGTTTCGGAGATTGATCTTTGGCAGACCGGAGATTCCATGCTCCCAAAATAACCACCTTTTTCTATAATCCCCGGTCTGCTATTTTTCTTATTATTTTAGAGGTTTCTTTCAGATGATTCGAATTCTTATACTTGTTTTCAGTTTTCTTGCTCTCACTTCAACAAACATACTCGCACAAAAAGGCGACTGGAAAAATGTTGACGGCGCAAAGTTCCCCCATGTTTTTTATGATGCTTCATCCGTTGGCACTGGTACTGTGTTTCAGATACGTGTACTCGAAGAGTATACCACGCCAAAAGCAATCGAAGGTGTTGCTGCCAAAGTAAAGAAAGTTGAAACTCTTTATTTGATTCATGCTGAGATGAACCGTTACAGCATCAAATCAGTGGTATATTATTCTGCTTCCAACAAGGTGCTCAACCGTTTTGATTATAAAGAAGCTGATGCATACGCCAAAATCAATGTGTATGCCTTCCCAATATCAAAGGGCACTATGATGGAAGCTGTCAAAAATGTAAGAATGTAATCCCGGAGTAGTCCCTGTCCCCCGCATCTTCACTCACACATGTTACTGTTAAAGATTCAGCCATCCACGGCAAAGGTATATTTGCTTCGAAGGATTTTGCTCCTGATGATGAAATCATGGTCATATCCGGTGAACTTATTTCAGAAAATGAGTGCATCCGAAGAGAGAATGAAGAGCACAACGTCTATATTTTCTGGAATGGCGATTCCTATATAGACACCGCTATGACAGATATAATCAAATATATCAACCATGATTGTTCCCCAAATTGCTATGTGGCTGATCACACTCTTGATACCCTGCTTTTAATGGCATCACGGGATATCGCTCAGGGTGAAGAACTCACTATTGATTACGGGTACGAGGAGATTTACGACCAGTGTACCTGTGCCACCTGTTCCGGGGAATCCCGGTAACCCCCCTACGCCCAGCTTTCTGTCTTCTTCTTCAAATCGGCATCTACTTGTGCCGTCTTGATAAATTAACTAAATTGTAATAAATAATATGTCTCGATATGGATTATTCAAATCTGACAAAAGAAGAATTATTGCTGGAACTCAAAAAACTGCAGGAAGATAATGCCTCCGTCAGGAGTAATTTAGCGCAGGAATTGAAAGTAAATCAGCAGACTGTCTATGCCCTCAACGAGAGTGAAATGCGCTTTAAGGCTCTTCACGAGGCTTCTTTTGGCGGTATTGTAATTCATGATCAGGGCATCATTCTTGAATGTAACAAGGGACTCACTGAAATCACCGGTTATGCGTATAAAGAACTGATCGGTATGAATGGATTACTTCTTATAGAAGAATCATTCAGAGACGTCGTTATGCATAACATAAAAACCGGCTATGAACTCCCCTATGAAGCCCGTGGACAAAGAAAAGACGGAACCACCTATCCTCTTCGGTTGAGAGCCCGCACCATCCCCTATGCGGGGAAAATGGTACGTGCTGTAGAGTTTCGCGATATCACCGAACAAAAAAAAGCTAACGATAGCCTTCAGGAAACATTAACCCTGCTTACTAATCTTGCGGAGATGGTACCTGGAGTTGTCTATCAGTACCGACTCTATCCGGATGGGAGGTCTTGCTTCCCTTATGCGAGTCCTGGCATATATGAAATTTATGAAGTCACACCAGAACAGGTGAAGGAAGACGCATCCATCGTATTTGGCAGACTGCACCCGGAAGAACGCGACGAGATTACCCGCCTGATCCTCGAATCTGCCAGGAATCAGACACTTTTCCATGTTGAGTTTCGTGTAATTCTGCCCAAACAGGGATTAAGGTGGCGTGTAAGTGATGCGAAACCAGAACTTCTGCCCGACGGCAGCACACTTTGGTACGGTCGGATTAAGGACATCACCGACAGGAAGATAGCAGAGGAAAAATTTAGAATCAGTAACGAGTTCAATAAGTACTTGCTCCAAACTATCCCCTTTGGGCTTGATATTGTTGATCTGAACGGAAAGATTTTGTTCGCAAACGATAACCTCCGCTCCTATTTTGACTTTGATATTTTAGGGAAAAACTGCTGGGAGGTGTATAAAGAAGACAGATCACAATGTGCCGTCTGCCCCTTGAAGTCAGGACTTGGCATCGGTGAAACAATGACGAGTGAGTCTGAGAAGATCCTTGGAAACCGGACATTCCTGGTCACTCACACGGGGATGCTATTTGAAGGTAAAGAGGCAGTACTGGAGATTTTCCATGACATTACTGAGCGGCGTGAGGTTGAAAAGAAAGTAAAACTCCTTGCCCACTCTCTCGAAAGCATTACCGAGTGTGTTTCGATTACTGACTCATCAGATCATTTGATTTATGTAAATGAGTCGTTCCAGAAGACGTATGGGTATTCTGAGAAGGACTTGCTGGGTCAGCATATTAATATCGTACGACCTGCTGATGAGCATACTGGTCAGCCACTGGATATCCTGCCAGAGACACGAAAGGGTGGATGGCGCGGTGAGTTGATCAACGTAAAAAAAGATGGAACAAAGTTTCCGGTGCTGCTGTCCACATCAGTCGTAAGGAACCACCATGATGAGACGATAGCCCACATCGGGGTTGCGTTGGATATTACAGAACTGAAGCGAAACCGTGAAGAACTGATCGCTGCAAAAGATAAGGCTGAATCCATGAACCGGGCAAAGTCTTACTTCTTTGCCAATATGAGCCACGAGTTCAGAACCCCAATTAACGGCATTCTTGGTATGGCAAGTATTCTCAAAGATTCTCTTAATGAAGTTGATGATCCTGAGCTAATGCTGGAGAATATCATTGTGTCAGGAAACAGGCTGATGGCAGTTCTGGATACGGTACTTGTACTTGCGAATATAGAATCTGGTTCTGAATCAGGGCAGATGTCTGTTATCGATCTGCATCAGCTGTTTACTGAACTGGAACCAGGTTACCGGGAGAAGGCTGACAGAAAACAACTGACGCTGAGTTTTACTTTACAGGATGCCCCGCTTAAACTCAGAATGAGCTCCAGGAATTTAACGCTGGTTGTGAATCACCTTGTGGAAAACGCCATTAAATTCACACATCACGGATCTGTTGAAGTAGGCGTTTCCTCTGAAAACGGGTTTGTAATCCTGGAAGTAAGGGATTCAGGCATCGGTATCGAGAAGAAGTACCTCGAACACATCTTTGACGAATTCCGTCAGGTCAGCGAAGGTTTCTCAAGAGGCTACGAGGGATCAGGTCTCGGGTTAACCCTGATCAGGAAAATTGTAACTCTTTCGAGTGGAAAGATTGAAGTTGAAAGTGAACCGGGGAAAGGATCCTGTTTCAAAGTCTTGCTGCCTGAATACAGAGAAACGGCAACACCCGTTGCACCCAAAGTTCACGCACGCTCAATAAGCATCCTGACGCCTCCAAGGATAAAACAGGAATTACCAAACGTTCTTCTTGTTGAAGATAATGTCATCAATCAGATGACAGTCGAATTGTATCTGAGAAATCTTTGTGTACTGGATAAGGCATTCGACGGACCTGAAGCATTAAAACTGGCTATGATGAAAAGGTATGAACTTATTTTGATGGATATCAATCTCGGTGTGGGTATGACCGGGGTGGAGGCGTCTAAGGAGATAAGGAATATCAGAGGTTATGAGAATACTCCGATTATTGCTGTAACCGGATATGCTATGGACTCTGACATTAGGGAATTCCTGGCAGAAGGGCTTACATCTGTACTACCAAAACCTTTTGAAAAAAAGGAAATCATAGAACTGATTCACACATACCTGCCAGGTTCAAATTAATTATCTGCCGCAGTCACACTAGGCACAGAATCGAATTATTCGTTCTCCGCTTCCTGCTCTGCTTTTTTAGCAGCCAGTCGTGCATTTTTCTTATCAAGCTCAGTCAGGTATCTTTTTCTGATCCGGATATTTTGCGGGGTTACCTCAACATACTCATCATCACCAATCCATTCAAGCGCCTGTTCAAGCGTCATGATAGTTGGTGGTTCGAGCCTGATAGCTTCATCAGAACCAGCGGCTCTGAAGTTTGTGAGCTGTTTGGTTTTTGTTACGTTCACGGGCATATCCTGAGCACGGGAGTTTTCTCCCACGATCATCCCTTCGTAAACCTTGATCCCCGGTTCGATAAAGAATACTGCACGCTCCTGAAGCTTATACATCGCGTATGCTGATGCAAGACCTGTCTCCATAGACACCAATGCTCCGCGGCTTCTGTGGGAGAACTCCCCCTTGAAAGGTTCATAAGAATGGAAATTATGATGAAGAATACCAGTTCCGCGAGTATCAGTCAAAAACTCAGGACGATATCCAATGAGTCCTCTTGACGGCACGAAGAATTCAAGACGGGTATTATCCTGGAATGGGATCATATTTTTCATTTCCCCTTTCCTTTTCCCGAGCTTTTCGATGACAATACCTACAAACTCTTCCGGTACATCGATAATGACGTGCTCAATGGGCTCGCTTACCACATCAAGAACTTTTTGAAAGATCACCTGAGGCTTGCTGACCTGAAGTTCATACCCTTCCCTGCGCATATTCTCAATCAATATTGAAAGGTGCAGTTCACCTCTGCCACTGACCTTAAATACGTCTGGTGAGTCAGTAATCTCCACTCTGAGACCAACGTTGGTCTTCAGCTCTTTCGAAAGGCGTTCACTCAGATTTCTGGTGGTTACATATTTACCATCCTGCCCTGCAAAGGGAGAGTTGTTCACAATGAAGTTCATCGTAATTCTTGGTTCTTCAACAGCAACAGATGGAAGAGGCTCTGGGTGCTCGGGGTTACACAAGGTATCCGAAATGTCAACATCATCCAACCCAGCTATTGCAGCGATATCACCAGCTGATGCCTCCTGAACTTCAATCCGTTTAATATTCTCGTAGGTATACAGCTTTGTAACCTTCGCATCGGTTCTTTGTCCCTCACGGGTAACCAGTACAATGGGATCACCAACCTTCACAGACCCGTACTGTATCTTTCCGATTCCGATTCTGCCCAGATAGTCATTATAATCAATCGCAGAAATCAGCATTCTGAACTTTTCATCCCTGTCACCGGAAGGAACTGGAATTGCTTTAATAATCAGATCGAGCAACGGTGTGAGGTCTTTACTTTCATCGCTCAGCTCCAGCTTTGCAACTCCCTGCTTGGCAATTGCATACACAAACGGAAAGTCAAGCTGATGGTCTTCCGCACCGAGTGAAAGAAATAATTCAAAAACTTCATCAAGTACAACGTCGGCTCTGGCATCTTTACGGTCAATTTTATTGATCACAACGATAGGCTTCAGCCCGAGTTCGAGTGACTTCTTCAGCACGAACCGTGTTTGCGGCAATGGTCCTTCAGCAGCATCAACCAGTAAGAGCACACCATCCACCATCCTGAGAGTGCGTTCAACTTCACCACCAAAGTCAGCGTGACCAGGAGTATCGATAATATTGATTTTGTGGTCTTTATAGAATACGCTCAGATTCTTTGCGAGGATAGTAATACCGCGCTCACGCTCGATGGCATTGGAATCCATGATGCGCTTCTCAACCTGTTGGTTTTCACGCCAGGCACCGGTTTGCCGTAAAATATGGTCAACCAGTGTTGTTTTCCCATGGTCAACGTGTGCAATAATTGCTATGTTTCTGATTTGCTCTTTTTGTTGCAATCAACAGTCTCCGTTTTAATTAGCTGTGACGGATCGACAGTATGTCGCCGTCCTTAACAATATATTCTTTTCCTTCAAGCCGCCAGACACCAGCTTCCTTACATTTCGGAAAGGAGCCGTACTTCACATAATCATCATAATGTACTACTTCTGCACGGATAAACTTATTATAAAAATCGGTATGGATTGTACCTGCTGCCTCCTGGGCGGTATATCCTTTTCTTATCGTCCAGGCACGGCATTCATCCTCACCAGCAGTCAGGAATGATTGTAGTCCGAGCATTTCGTAAGCCGTTCTTAAGATACGGGACAAAGCAGACTCCTCGATCCCCATATCCTGCTTAAACAGTTCTGCTTCCTCATTCGAAAGCTGCGCAAGCTCATACTCAAACTGACCGAAAAAAGGAACAACAAAGGCTTTCCCTTTTCCGTATTTTGACTCAATCTTATCAGTCAGTTCCTGAACTTTATCCTTTGAGTCTTCCGAAAAATTGATTCCAAGAATGATGGGTTTCATCGTGAGGAACTGATACCCCTGGATAAGCTTTCTGTCGTTCTCATCAAGATCGATGGACCTGAGTGGTTGCTCCTGCTCAAGGACATCCTTAAACTGCTTGAACAATTGCAGTTCCCGCACAAGCTTATCGGATCTGTTTTTCTGTACTTCCTTTTCCATTTTTTCAATTCGGTTTTCGATCATGGTAAGGTCAGTAAGTAGGAATTCGGTTTCGAGGAAGTCAATATCTTTCAGTGGGTTGATGTCTTCGGTAGGATGTGGAACGGCATCATTCTGAAACTCGCGTACGATATGAAGCAACGCATCATTGTTTTTTACTCTGGAGAGAAAGTCGCTCGTGATACGCATTTTGCCATCGTCGGAAACAGTCAGTCCGGGAATATCAACCACTTCAAGTGTTGCATTCACTTGTTTTTTGGGGTTAAAAAGCTCGGTTAGGTGGTCAAGTCTTGCATCAGGAACACGCACGACTGCCCTTCCTGAGTCACCTGAGTGCTCTGGACCAGTGAGGGTTTTAAAGAGAGTGGTTTTACCGGTATTTTGTAGACCGATTAATCCGATTTGCATTTTTTTCCAGGTTTATTTTAAAACAGACTTTAAATATACTCAAAATCCGCCTCTGTTGAAAACCTGGGGCAACCAGATCAGAAGTAGATACGCTCCCGGAACAGCACCCCGACCTCTTCTTCGGCAAATTCACGGGCTGCCTCACGCTCAACCTCGTCCAGAGTCACTATTGAAAGCACCACAGTTGGGACGAACGCCTTCGCCTTTCTGGTGAACTCAACCATTGCATGGAAATACGATTCATCAAGTCTCATTATTTCGGCGTATTGAGAAGGGTACGGACTGTTCAGAGAAACGGAAACAGTATCAATCACACCTTCCAACTCTGGGGTGATGTCACGCTTATTGATCACATTACCATGACCATTCGTGTTCATTCGTGTTTTGCCACCATGAGCCTTCACATATTCTGCCACCTGCTTCACTACATCCCACCGGATTGTGGGTTCACCATATCCGCAAAATACAATTTCAGAATACTGCTTAGGGTCGCCAATCTGACGAATATATTCTTCAGGGGTTGGTTCATCCTTTTTAGCCATCTTCAGATTATATCCAACAATAAAGGGAGAATCCTTGCGCTGACAGAACGTACAATCTGCGTTGCAACGGTTAGTCACATTGATGTAGAGTGAGCGTCCGATTTTGTAAGTAACGCGGACTTCAGGGGGAGCACCAATTCCGAACAACTGGAATGCGTTGTAGGACGTTACCCTTGCAATATCATCAACGGTAAGATGATGCAGTTCAGCGAGTTTCTCTGCAACCAGACGGACATTCGAAGGTTCATTCCTTTTCCCACGTTTTGGTTCGGGAGTCATAAATGGTGAGTCAGTTTCAAGTAGCAAATGCTCAACCGGAACCATCGATGCTACTTCCCTAAGTTCCTGCATTTTCTTAAAAGTAATATTACCGGTAAACGAAATAAACTGCCCCATCTTCACCAATTCCCTTGCCATCTGCACAGATGAACTGAAACAGTGGAACTGGGCACGCAAACCTGATGCGCAGTATTCTGATACGATCCTTAATACATCTTCATCTGCGTCCCGGTTATGCACTATAACGGGGAGATCGTGCTTTAATGCAAATTCAATCTGATCCCTGAATGCCTGATGCTGCTTTTCTTTGGGTGAGAAATCGTAATAGTAGTCCAGACCAATCTCACCAACAGCGCACACTTTCTTATTATTCTGGATCAGATATTCCAGATCGGTAAGATACTTTTTGTCCCACTCAGCAGAGTCATGCGGATGTACACCCACGGAAGCATATATCTGTGGGTACTTTTCAGCTAATTGTGATGCTTTCGCACTGGATGCCAGGTCTGTTCCGGGAATCAGAATGTAATCAACATTTGCATTGGCAGCATTTTCAAGAATGCTGTCCAGCTCACCATTGTAGTCTGGGTAGAAAAGATGAGCATGGGTATCTATGAACATGAAAAACTCCTATTTACCTTGTCCGATGGTTGGCTGAATGGGAGTTGAGTCTCCATCCCAGTGCCAATGCCAGGGTTCAAACGTGACGCCATAAGGATTATTCTTGGGATATGAGAGGTAAAAGTTGAACCGCTTTCCATTATCCAACAGCCACTGATATTCTGGCAGTTCTTCGAAATCGAGTGCCGTTTGACCATCACCAAAGCCATTGATTCCATCCACATTGATGAAATCCACCGCAGTGTGCATTGGGTCTCCATGTTCACTGTAGCCAGGGAGTGCGATCCATTTAGCATTCTCGTATAGACAGTATCCGTTATATACAACCAGGTTTTTAATATACAAATATGCCTGTCTGCCAGGTGAGCGGTATCCGGAATCAAAAAGCAGTTTCTTTCCGATCTCCTGCTGCATAGCTATCATCATCGATTCATAATCCTGATAAGCGCGAACAGGATAATATGAGACACCTGTTTCATAATCTCCCTTTTCTGTTTTCAGGGTAACCGATTCAATTTTCTTAAGCTGTTTCGCTGGCTCCATTGAAAAGAATGGTCCCTTAAACCCCAGTTCCTTTGGACTGATGGCAAACACTTGTTCTGCAAAGTGACGCTGGATATAGTTGAGGTCGTTCATCAGGGTATCATAAGACACGATTGCGACCTGATCATCCGGGATGGATGCAAACCTTTCATTCCATGTTTCGACAATGCTTTCGGCTATCTTCCGGTGTACAATATTCAGTGCATCATAATCCGGGGTGCTGTAGAAGAGCAGGACTGCGGTGAAAAGAAGGATAACAATGATGGAGATTATGCTAATCAAGAGATATCGTGTAGTTTTTTTCATAACAGAATTTATATTTTTCTATACTGTAAGTTCCTAAATTTTTCAGGTTCATACAAACACACGCGTATTTGTTTCAAAATACAGAATGGCTTAATATGATTATTCGTACTCTACTACTGGTATTCATTCTGTCACACATCATCGTGGCGCAGGATACAGTACACGCATCCCTGCTCAGGACAGTGGCAACCCAACTCTCATTTCCTGAAGGTCCGGTAAATGACGGTACAGGCAGAATTTTCTTTTCAAACTGCTACTCAGACTGGATTGGTATGCTGCATCGCGATGTAGTCACTACCTGGGTGAAGAAACCAACGAAGCACATAAATTTTGGAAAGACTAATGGACTCCTTTACACTAATGATGGTTACCTGATTGCCTGCGACTATGGAGAAGGGAAAATTCTTCAGTTCAATGCTGAAGGTGAGTGTAAGGTTTTGGTTGATTCTGATGGTGAGAATCGATTCAACAGACCAAACGATATTGCATCGGATCCACATGGAAACTTCTATTTTACTGATCCCAAATCGTATGATACCTCCATTACAGATGGAAGGGTGTTTTACTTCTCAAGGACCACCAACAAATTGACTCTTGCAACGGAAAACCTTTCCTTCCCCAATGGTATAGCAGTTTCGCCAGATGGATTAAAACTGTATGTCTGTGAATCAGCAAAGCATCAGGTCAGTGTATTTGACATAACCGAAGATGGATTGCTCAATAAGCGCCTGTTTGCACGTATCCCCTGGGGTGACCCGGACGGCATTGCATTCGATACAAAGGGAAATCTTTATTTAGCGGTATTCGGTGGTGGACGGGTAGTTCAGGTCTCTCCGGATGGAGAAGTCATAAAAGTGATCTTGACACCCGGCAAGAAGCCATCGAATATTGAATTTGGAGGTGAAGGCAATCAGACGCTCTATGTTACTGAATGCGAAACGAATGCAATCTATTCGTTACCTGTAGAAGCTCCTGGATTCTTTTTTGGAGGTGAAGATCGTGGTAAATAATTTAAACATCAGTAGTGTTACCCTGAATAATGGCGTCAGTATGCCCTTACTGGGACTCGGAACTTACCTGCTGAGCAGCGGAAGAAAAGCTCAGAATGCACTTAATGATGCAATTGAAGTAGGATACCGCTTCTTTGATACAGCAGCATTCTATGGTAATGAAAGAGATTGCGGAGAGGCTGTTAGAAACTCTGGCATACCAAGAGAAGCATTCTTCGTAACAACAAAACTATGGAACGACGCACACGGGTACGACGAAGCTCTCTTTGCATTTGATAAAAGCATGGAACGTCTGGGACTCGAAGTCCTTGATCTTTACCTGATCCATTACCCTGTTCTGGAGAAGCGAAAACAATCGTGGAAGGCCTTAGAGCATCTGTATGAGCAGAAACAGGTGCGTGCAATTGGAGTCAGCAACTATATGATACGGCACCTTGAAGAACTGGAGACATACGCCAACATTCCCCCGGCGGTGAACCAGGTTGAGTTTTCACCTTTCCTGCACCCAGCTGATTTGCTGAACTACTGCTTTGAACATACCATTCATTTACAGGCTTATAGCTCCCTGACGCGCTCAAAGCGATTCGGGGATCAAGTAATTTCCGGATTCGCTGAAAAGTATGGTAAAACACCTGCACAGATTTTGCTTAGATGGGCAGTACAAAAAAAGGTATCAGTAATCCCGAAATCATGCAGGCGTGAAAGAATGATCGAAAATGCAACGATTTTTGATTTTGAGATTGAGAAAGCGGATATGGAATTACTGGATGGTCTTGATGAGGGATACCATGTTTCGTGGGACCCTTCAGAAGCCCCCTAAGAATGATTTTTAATATAGCTGCGGATAGCTTCTTTAACTTCAAATCTGTCATGGTCTTCCAATATATTATGACCTGATTCAGGGAAAATCTGACTATTCAGTTTAACCCCGTGGCTGGAGAGAATCTGAATTATCTCTGAAGCGGGTGATGTATGGTCCTTTTCTCCAAACAAGGCGAGGATATCCCTGCCTATGAAATCTGAAAACTTCAGCAGGTCCAGCAGGCGCCACAGGGAAACCACAGCATTGAGCGGTATCTGGTCGAAGGTAAATCGCGGGGTATCTTCTTCTACGGGATACTTTCGCTTTGAGACCTTTCTGATATAGAAACCACAAGACTTAATAAAAGAGGCAGAGAGATAACCAGTAAGTAGTTTTCTCAGGAGTTTATGCTTTTTACCTTCAACAAGGTAAGGAGCTGTAATGATCAATTGTACCGGATTCCTTCTCAGCGCCACAAGCATCGCAAGTGCACCACCCATTGAGTGACCAACTACCACCACCTTCTCACAAAACTGAATCAGGACATCATACGCAGCCACAGATTCTCGCAGCCAGTCCCGTTCACTGACACTCTCGAGCAAATCGAAATTATCCACACCAAAACCTGTCAGAACTGGAGCGTAAAATACGTATCCCTCTTCTTCAGCAATTTCTGCCACAAGACGTGCTTCGGCGGGAGAAGCAGAAAACCCATGAATAAAAAGGACGCCTTTTTCAACTTTCCTTCCCGGGTTCAATATCAGCGGCTTTGTCTCTTCAAAGTCACCTGTATCCTGGTAATGTGTAAACTGGTGGAATGACTGCATCCTCATCATATAGAGTATACGGTTCACTGCCACTCCGGCACTGATAAAGGCAACCAAAAGAATCATATATCCGGCAAAATCGTAACCGTGATGCCACAACCGGTTCACCGAATAGGCGAAGGCAAGAGCAAGAATGACACTAATGGTCAGTACGAATATGTTTTTATCTTTGTTCAGGATACGTTACAACCGTTTAATGACACAAATCTTCAGAGAGTCGTTTGCTGAAGATGAAGAAATACTCTATTTTGCCTTTAAATGTACAAAAAAGAACCGATTATGCCGCTTTTGATCTCTCACAGGATGCGTGGATTCGACGTTACAGAATCGTCTTTGGAGGGTCTCGCCAGTGCCCTAAACTCTTCGTTTGACGGAGTTGAATTCGATACAAGAGTATCACTGGATCGTACCCTCTTTGTTAATCACGATCCAGACCTTCATGCTTTCGGAGGGCAGAGGTTGTTGATAAGCAACTGCGATGCCCGGGAATTATCCAACCTCGTCCATCCTGTCACTGGAAAACCAATCCCCACACTCAGGGAGTTCCTTGCAATTGCTTCAGCTCATCAACGGAATGATTTTTATATCTGTATTGATATTAAGGAATCAGGCGAAGAGACACAAATCGTTGCACTAATCAAAGAATTTCAACTCATGGAAAGAGTCATCTTTTTCTCCTGGGTACCACAAGCACTCATGACGATGCGTTCAATTTTTCCCCAGGCCCCGCTTTATTTTTCTTACTATCCAGTTACTGGAAGAATTACCTTTCTCGCAATGAAGGCACGTGCACAATTTATCAGGCTATACGGTTCACTCATGCGAAAGCCTAACAGGTATGCACAACTTAAATCATATTTCCACGGGCCTTTTAACTCTGACATTGATGATCTGAGTAATTCAGTTGGGTTTGAAACAGAGTACTACTCTATGCGCTTGCCTGAAGGGAAGTTCGGTGAAGCATTACGAAAAAGTAACGGGGGTGTCTGTGCTGACTACCGACTCATCAACAAAGACTTTGGCAGAGCATGCAGAAGTGCAGGATTCAAACTGTGCTGCTATGGTGTACGGGATAACGCAATAATAAAAAAAATCGGGAGCATGCAGCCGGATATTATCCTAACTGATGATCCCGATTTAACAAAATGAATCGAATGGTTATTGGATTGAGATTCTTATATCTAGTCCAGCTTCGTTTCTTGTAGTTGGCGGAATTCGTGCAGCACCCTCTGGTTCTGTCTGAACCCGTTTGTAGAAGAGTGCCAGCGTTACACGCGAACTGATTACATAACGGATTCGGGGCTCAATCGTAATGGTATTTGTACCATTCTGCGGAGTACCATCCTCCTTAAACTGATCCATATCGAAAACAACCGATGAGTTTTTCGTCAGGGTATAAGAGAAGCTGAACTCAATATCGTTTTTCAGACTGACACCGAACAATGGCAGCTCAAATCCGGACTTACTATAGTTAATTGAGATACCGATATCCCTTTGCAGTCCCTCAGTGATGTTTTTACTAGTAACACCAAGGTCATAGGTCGTTCTTGTATTGTACTTAACGCTACCTGTCAGGTTACCTTCCCAGAGATCATTGAAAGTCATATTCAATTGGAGAAGTGGACTAAATCCATAACTGATACGCTGAGTCTGGGTTATTCTTCTGCCTTCAGGGCTGATCTTCCAGCCTTCACTATATTCGGAAGTGTAGGCATGATCAAGTGATACCCTTTTCGCAAAGCTCTTAAAGATTCCGATTTTCTCTAACCCCTCCCATGATACACGCCAGTTAGGCCTTGGGATATAGCTTATTACTTCCTTCATGAAACCTAGCTTGCTGATCAGCGGGAAGGTTTCCATACCTTCAATAAAGGCTGAAGACAGACTTGCAGTAGCATCACCAGAATTAGGATTGTAGAGTTCATGGACCTTTTTAATACCGTTCTTGAACACAGAGAAAATCAGTACCGGCGGCAAAGCCATAAAAGACCTGTTGAGAGTACCAGAAGAATTGATTCCAGTAATGGAGAGGTCACCATTTATATCGGTTTCAATCGTAGTACGCTTATTCATTGACCAACCGACTTTCCAGTTGAGATCAATCTTAGCACCTTCCCACAACGGGCGTGATGTTCTGAGTTCAATGTCATTTTTTTCGGAGAAATCATCCGAAAGATTCCCATTCGGGGCTCTCGCACCTACGTCGTTACTAAGCCCGAACATAAACCCTCTTCCGGGTCCGCTATCTTCATTGTAGCTGACACCCCAGAAATTCAGAAAACCTGTACCGCGGGCTTTAATTCCGGATGAACCAAATGTGGTTTCATTATTAACATCAATACTGATGTTTTCATAATCGAAAAGGACATATTTAATACCTGCCCTCAGAGCCATCCATGCTGAAGTAAGAACTGATCTTCTTGGTGTGGTATCAATACTGTCTTCTACCGCCCCCTGCAGTGCAAGGTCGACATTGCCAATATCTGTTGAATCAGATGGTAAACCAGTTCCTTTTTTCTCTTCACCACCGTCTTCCAGGTCAAAATCTCGTGTTCTCCCCTTTCTTTCAGGCTCTTTTGGGGTCACCGGAACAACAGCTTCTGGGTCTTCAGCAAACAAAGGATCAAAGATAGCCTTGAGTCGAACCTTGAAACCGAGAGTTGTCCTGTTGCTGACAGTTGCACTTCTGCCAAGCACGGGTTGTAACAGCTCATTCCTCCAGGTATAGCGGACATTATATCCGGCTGTGAGTGTGAGGAAACGGTTCAGATCAAACCATGATGGAACCCGTGGGTTGAGTCTGAGATCAACACTTTGCCCATACTGAACATCCCTACCAAAAAAGTCACCGCCAAGGATTTCTGCCCATATTTCACTCTCTGACCTTGGTCTGTTCCAGGCATCTGTTTCAAGATAAGCAAGAGAAGATGTTGCATCAGCATTATAGCTGAAAGTAGGATTCAGGAATCCTAATTCAGTGAATTTCCACGAGAACCGGAAACCTCTTGTCGCAGTGAAATCTCTTGAGGTATTTGTCTGAGCATCAGTATTCAGAGTTGGTCTGGTAGTGGTTATCGTCGCATTTCTGCGTGCGGTAATTGTCCAACTGAAATTTTGAGGCGAGAAATAGAATTTACTATCCTTGTAATCCTCAATCAGGGTGACAAGCGTTCCAAGCAAAGGAATATCCCTGAGGAAGAAGTAATTGTCAGGACTCAGGGTAATGCCATAGTTTATATTTGCATTCCATATCCAGGAGATAGTGGATTCAACACTTGGGTTACGGCTGAATGTCTTATTATAGTTAAAGCCGAATGTCAGACTGTTTATTGAGTATTGCGCAAGCCAGTGATTATAAGGTAATTTAAACTGAATATTTGAGAAAGTGTACGTATCAGATATACTGAGGGTCTGTGAGTTGGTTTTCAGTTCTTCAGCTTTACGATTCCCTTCTTCAGAGTTTCCTTCTTTCTGTCTGATAATTTCCTGAGCCTCAGAGATTCTGATATCAGTACCCGGAACGAAGATAGGATCACCAACCGATTCGGTATGTGCGTAGTTGACTCTAAGGTTACTGCCCGGAAGTGATACTGGCATCAGTTTTAGAACGTCAACGTCAGCAGATAACCCCCAATTCCGTGAATCAATTCTTGATCCGAACCGCTCAGTCAAACGGTGGAAAAAAGGATCGGTCTGAGAGATATTAAAGTTTAGAGTCATTAAGTCTGCAATCTTAAAAGCACTGGATGCGGTATATGCCCATCCCGGTGTATCATCTGCACCGATAACACGGAGTTCATTCACCCAAAGCTGACCTGAAATCGGACCACTGATATTGGGGTTGTTCGTATTATGGATACCGATTGACAAAAACTTTACGGATGTGAGCGATGGATTACCTCTTACTACGTAATAATGCCCTGGAATGCCCACATCAAGACGGTATTCAACATTTGCTGAATCCCGGATCTGCTTGATTGCTGTGAGCTTCTCAAAAGGAATGGTAATTTCATTCCATCCTTTTTTGATAGGCTGGCGATATTCGTAAAAGTTATTCGTGTCAGTTCCAAACTTGAAGAATGCCTCGGCAGAATAATTGTTTTCATCAACATAATATGAAATACTGCCAAGACTGTCATTTTCATTCCCATGAATGAACAGTTTCATAGTTTTGTAATTAAACACATCAAGAGGCCTGAACAGATATTTGACTGCTTCCCTTGATTCACCATCCTGTAAATCTTTAATAATAAGATTCAATGCCTGTTCGTTTCTATACACCTCCTGATCCGGACGGCTGCGGTCACGTTCACGCTGAACGCCGGGAGGTGATTTGTAATCAGGATTATCTTCGATGCTCACTACCGAAATAGATAGTACGGAGTCTTCTTTAATCAATTTCTGCCACTGGTTACCAACAAGGTTGAACTCAGTAATACGAAGGTGGACAAGATCGGAAACACCAGTGAAGAATACACGGATATTCTCAACGATTGAAAAACTTGGACTCCCAATCGCTTCAGTGTAATCCTTTAGCGGAATCCGCATCAGGTACCAGCTATCATTGTTGCCACCACCAGCGATAAAGGGATTAGTAGCACTGTTGGTATCAATGGGTACTTCATATCTAAAGAAACTATTCACTGCATCGAGCGTTCCGTTTCGGTTCAGATCTTCTGTGTCAGGGATCAGACCTATATCGGTAAGCTGTGCATTACCCTGCGTACCATTGATATTATAGTAATCCCATATCGTCTGAGTACTGCCAGACTGATAAGCAAAGTTATCACCAGCAGGGTCATTTCTGCCAATACCATACCGTGCCCGTTCCTCAGGATCAAGTATGCCGTCAATACCGGTATCTTCTCCTTCGTCAATCAGCTCATTGCCGTTCAGGTCTTCCTTATCCAATCTATTGTTTGGAATAACATCTTCAGATATTTTGCCAAGGTCGATGTACATCTTCGCACCATCAGGGGTACGCCGGACGTTGAACCAGAATTCAATAAATTCGATGTTCTCATCAACAAGGTTATTCGCAGTCGATGAGAGCACTTTCATCAGACCACCCCAGGAACGGGTTGGGTCAGTAAGATCAGGATAGTAATTGTATGTACCAAAGGTATCAGGTTTGAATACTGCGTCGAGAACAGTAACCTGCTCATCCCCTCGTGCCACTCTCTTTTCAGGCCAAATTTCTTCAACCTCAACATCAGTTGGTAACACATTAAACCACCAACTTCTTCCCTTAAATCGCATCTTTGCAGTATCTGGGATACCTCCCAATGTAGGAAGCCCGGCGGGGATGGATAAGTCTTTCCAGGCACCGTAAGAGATTCCGACAGGAATTATCCTCTTTGCACCTTCAAAGTCATCGATATAAGCAATACTTTCACCCAGATCAGAAGAGATTGTACTCTTCTTTGTATTCGGATCAGGGTCCATGTACGCAAACTCACCACGCAGGGTAAGGCTCGACATTTCTTTAGTAGAGATAATGTTATCGAGCAACTTTGTAACAACAGGCAGGTCGATTGAAGTATTAAAATCCAATCCATAGATGGTATTGCTGATGGGTTCTTCCCCGATACGGACTTTGTCACTCAATGTTTGTTGTGAATAGTTCAGGAATGAAAACCCTAACTGTGTTTTTTTACTGAATTCATACAGTCCGCGTGCTCCAAACAACGTTTTGGATGCAAATAATGCAAGATCATTCTCTTCATACGTGATTCTGAGATTTGCACCCGGAACCAATGCTGCTTCATTTCTGATCGTTAACTGCCCGATGTTATAATCAACTGAGTAGTCACTACCCGCCGACAGTTCCCTTCCATTCAGAAACACCTTTACAGAATTTTCAACCAGATTAAAGCCAAGCTGGTAAACGCTGGTTACATCTCCAGAAAACTTACCGGATATAATCCATTTGTCCTTCGTTTTATCCTGGCGGGCAAATGTTTTTGAAGTATCATATACAGCCTGAAACTTCCTGGTATTAACATCAGGAATATTTGGAGCCATATTTAAACCAAAAGGCTGTAGGTAAGGGAAAATGATTTCACCTGATTCCGGAAGGACTGTTATACCAACCCGGTAATCGAATTTTCCATCCGGAGGTGGTGTGTTGCTTTCACCGTATAAGTCGAGACCGAAGACATTCAACAACTGAACATTACCAAGTGAAGTCTGAGGTTCCTGTCCATCAACTTCATATTTAATATTCAGTTCGAAGTTCTCCTTTTTAATGTTTCTACCGCCGATAGGATAAATATTCTTCAGGAGTAATGACCAGGCGGTTTTCATCTGAGGCTGAAGATTCTGCGGTTTCACGAGCTGCAATACCAGTCTCCTTGCCGTATCAGCACCAGCCGATTGATTCAAGAATTCACCATACAGCAGGTCATCTTCCGGACCAGGCAGCGTATTATCACGCTGAAAGGCAACTGCAATTATTTCGGATTCCTGGATATTTGACCGGAAAGTAATAAAGCCTGTTTCTGGTCTGAGGACATAGTCTATGTTTTCTTTGAGGAGGATAAACCTGCCTTTTACGATCTCACCCGTCACTTCGTTTATATCTTCAGCACGCAAGGCATCAGAGTATGTCTGCCCCTGATTCAGAGGTGGGAGATCGATATAGCAATTTGCATTTCGTTCATTCGGATCATTAATCGTCTGGTTGATAGATTTCCAGACTTCTATCTGTTTAATAGTGTAGGCTCGATTAATATCAGGGGTGCTATTACCATAGTATCTGTGGAACAGATTCAATTCAGCCAGAGTGGTATCAGCGTAATCCTTGTGAACAAAAAAGTGATTTGTTGAGTAGTCGTATGCTCTGACATTAAAATCCTGTGAGGATGATCCACCGGAAAGCGATTTTTCCTTGACTTCACCTTTTTTCTGAGAAGCAAGTGCTGTCAGGCTAAATGGTCCCATTTTAAAGAGCGCTTTCACGCCAAACAATGCTTCACTGCCCCCCACCAATGGAGATGTCTGCAGAGATACGTTACCGGCTTCGATACTCTGGATAATTTCATCTTCGTATCCAGTGTATTTAATTTTTAGCTGATTTTCGTATTCGAAGGTACGTTCAGTATTCCAGTCAGCTGAAATAGTAAGCTTATCTCCAATAGTCCCATTGACGTTCAACTGCACCTGCTGCTTGAAGTCGGGCTCATTCTTAGTATTTCCTAACCGGGAAGCAGTAACACCTTCAGTTGTTTCATTTCTCCATGCAGCGTGAATATCCACCGCACCGCCAATTTTCAGGGAAATCACCGGTGGTCCAAAAATGCTGAGCACACCCATGCTTGGGAGAGGAATCTCGAAATCAGTAAAGTCTCGAATAAGCTGAGAGAGGTCCTTTTTATCACTTTTCAGCTCATACTTATATGCAATTTCATCCCATAGTTGCTGCTCCCTGCTCTTTAATTTAGCAGAGATATACTCCTCGAGTGGCATTCTAAGCACGATCTTTGTGGTAATCTCACCCAGCTTTTCCTTAATTTCTACAAACTGACCGGAGGAATCAATTTCAATAATCCGCCTTTTTGCTGTAGGGGAAGCGAGAAATGCGGTTGATTTCCTTTCATATAATGACAAGTATGGCTTATCTATTGGTTTGTATTTATAATGGGCAATCCGGGCAGTACTATCCAGTGCCAACGAGTCAATTTTTACAGTATCGGCTTGAATACTATCTAATTTTGCAAGTGAATCAGGTAGGCCGAGTGAGTCTAAAACACGGATAGAATCAGTGGTTGGTAGAAGTGAGTCACCAGTTACCGGAGGGAATGTATCCTGGGGTGCTGGGTGAAACAACAGGTCTGATAGTGATAAACTTGGACCAGAAAACAAATCGTCTGCCAACTCCTGATTGAGCAGAGTACTTTGCTGTACTGGAGGCGTTTGATTTGCAGGTTGTTCAACAGGATTACCATCCTGAAAATCAGGAACTGAATGTTGGTCAGCATACAAGGCACCCCATCCATGCTGTCCGGCTATCATGAACACGTGTATCAGGGTTGCCCTGTGTACAGGTGAGGCATAGTAGCGTTGAACAGAGAGGGCGGAAATTAAATAAAATAATCCTGTTATAACAACAGCCTGAAGCAGTAAAAACGGAATTACTCTGGAAAAGCGATACAAAGCTAAGAATTCACTGTATAGTTAATTGATGGTAGAAAGCTTCGGATGCAGCCTCGTTCTATTTATTAAACCAACCGAAAAATTATGAAAAAAAAACCAAATACAATACTTGTATGTAAGCCAAAATTTATCCCTGTTTTTTAAAGGTAACCAGCAAATATGGAGTCTGGAAGGTCATCCAGTGAAGTTCCCACACTGAACTGCTCAATCACCTCTCCTTCATCAATGACCACTGCAGAAAGTTTTTTAGGACTGTATACAGAAGTATCGATATACAAAGCACGGTATGCAGCCACAAAGTTAATATTCTGCTGTCGGGTGTGACCCACAATTTGTAACTTACCAATATCCATCAGGGGTGAGCGATTCCACAGAATACTATCTTCAGCATAGACGTTTTCTGTATTATAGCGAACGATACCCTCA
>JAEXTR010000368.1 GCA_023406915.1 Bacteroidota bacterium | reverse complement strand
AAGCAAAGCACTTGACGCTCATACCGTTGGTGAAAAATCGAAGGCAGAAGGTGAACTGGCTGGCGCATTAAGCAGATTCAATCTTGTTGTGGAAAACTACCCTGATCTGAAAGCTAATACAAATTTCCTCAGCCTGCAGGAAGAACTGACTTCTACAGAAAACAAAATTTCATTCTCTCGTCAAAATTACAATGATCAAGTTCTTGGCTATAACAATAAGATAGAAATGTTTCCTTCCAATATCATTGCCGGAATGTTCAACTTCAAGATGGAAGAGTTCTTCGAAATCGAGAACCAGGCTGAAAGAGCCGTCCCTCAGGTAAAATTTTAACGGTATCTGACAGTTATGTGGGAACAAATCAGCTCTAACCGCCGGAAGTCCTTCTTTCTGGTTATATTGATGGGATTACTCCTCTTACTGCTGGGCTTTATACTGGGTGAGGCGTTCATTGGTGAGGGTGCTGGTGTATTCGGTATTCTTCTTGCCTCTGCCGTCTGGATGATTCTGATGCTGGTAAGTTATTTTGGCGGCAGCTCAATCCTGCTCTCAATGAGTAATGCAAAAGAAGTTACTCCTGATGTCCATCAGCAACTATATAATGTAGTAGAAGAGATGAAAATTGCATCCGGAATGCAGGCGATGCCCAAGGTGTATATCATTGATGAGGAAGCTCCCAATGCTTTCGCAACCGGACGCAACCCCCAGACCAGTGCTGTTGCGGTTACCTCCGGACTTTTGGCACGCCTGAACCGGGATGAACTGCAGGGTGTAATTGCACATGAAGTTTCCCATATCATTAACCGTGATATTCTTCTGATGACATTCACTGGAGTAATGCTTGGGAGTATCACATTCCTGTCAGAAATTCTCCTTCGGGGATCTATTTATGGAGGCTCAAGGTACCGTTCCAGAGAATCCAACAACTCTGGTGGCAATCAGATCATGGTGATTGTGGCTATTGTGTTTGCCATACTTGCACCCATATTCGCTCAACTCCTCTATTTTGCTGTATCCAGAAAACGTGAATATCTGGCTGATTCTTCTGCTGCCAGACTTACCCGTTATCCTGAAGGACTTGCATCTGCGCTTGAGAAAATCGCCAACAATGCCGCACCGATGCGCTCTGCAAACAAAGTCACTGCACCCATGTATATTGCTAACCCTCTTCAACTGAACGGAAACAAACTTTCTGACCTTACCAGTACTCATCCCCCTATCTCCGAAAGAATTAAAATTCTCAGGGCGATGATGCACGGTGCGAGCTACCTTGACTACGAACAGGCGTTTGCAAAAGTGAAAGGAAAGGATGGGATTCTTCCAGGCAGTGCCCTCACTGGTGACACTCCCGTTCCACTCAGAGAAGCAAATCTTACAGGTAATACAAGCAGAAAGCAAAAGCGGGCTGCCGGTGATGCGGTGATGGCACTTAATCAATACCGCTTTGTTGAGTGTACCTGCGGTGTCAAATTAAAGATTCCGCCAGAACTGAAAACCGCGCAGGTGGGATGTCCCAGATGTGGCGCTGTTCATACACTCTAAAGTACCAGGACGCCGGATTGAAGCATCATTGACTGCACCTTCATTTCCAACTATGTATTGACTGCTCATACAGAATTATTCTATACCGGATGATCAATGGCTTATTATTCGTACACATTTATTATTGTAACCCTTTTTCTGTCATTTCTTGGATGCTCCGGTGTTCAGGAATCCACACACGATTTACCTATTCAAACAGTATATCAAAGAACTGCCAGACTCTCACAACTTATATCTGAAAATAAATTTGATTACCGTTTCCCTTATGCTACAAAGGCAGATACCATTGTCATTGATTCAGTAGCAAAAACTGTAACTATCGGGTTCAGCAGGGAATTTGGGAACACATTTATCCGGGAGCTTTATATTGATTCTCTACAAGGTGCTATTGTTACTTTCCTGGGGCTTCAGGAATTGGGCTATAGTCTGAACTTATTGTGTGAAGGCTATGATATCTCTCACCTTGTACCCAATGCATACAGACATGCACTACCTGCTGACCTTTCCCGATTAAGCAATAAGAATAAGCCTTCTCCCTTTGTTACGCAGTCAGATCGTCAGGTAATACCCTCTGCTGGATTGTATGGGAACACTATTGTAATTTGGCACAGCCATGGATGGATTTATAGTGCAGCGGAAAAACGTTGGGACTGGCAACGCCCTCGATTGTTCCAGACTGCTGAAGACCGTATTCCTATGTCTTTCGTGCTCCCTTATTTAATCCCGATGATTGAAAATGCCGGCGCTTACGCCTTTTTGCCCCGCGAAAGAGATACCCAAATAAACGAAGTAGTAGTTGATAATGACGACCCACTGCAGGAAGACTATACTGAGGTATCCTACTCATCAGTCATGAGGATCACTCCAACAGAAAAGCCCGGATTCAAAAAACCTTTTCCGTATTACGATTTCAGGGTTAATCCATTTGAACTCGGCACTGCAAGGCAGGTTGCAACAGACACAATCACATCCGCAGAAATTACATGGAAACCAACAATCCCTGAAGATGGGTACTATAGTGTTTCTATATCATACCAGTCACAGCCCCAATCAATAAAAGACGCCAGCTATACTGTACATCATTCCGGCGGCTCCACTTCGTTTCTGGTTGATCAGAGCAAGGGAGGAAGCACGTGGATCTATCTCGGTACATTTCACTTTCTGAAAGCTTCTAATCAGTTTCAGGGTGTGAAGCTGACAAATCGCTCCTCTGAAAAAGGGAGAACGGTTACGTTCGATGCGTGCCGCTTCGGAGGCGGTATGGGCATCATCACCAGAGATGGCAAAACAAGCGGCAGACCAAAATTTCTTGAAGGTGCAATGTATTCCATGCAATATGCCGGGATGCCCGACACACTGGTGTATACCCCAACCAGCGGCAAGGATGATTTCAGGGATGACTACCTTGGCAGGGGTGAATATGTTAACTTCATTGTGGGCAATCCAGCGGGTCCTAATAAGCAACGTAACCACCCGGGTCTGGGAATACCTGTTGACCTTTCTCTGGCATTTCATACCGACGCAGGTATAACGACCAATAACAGGGTCGTGGGGACGCTTTCGATTTACAGTTTGACCGATAAGAACTATACAACTGAATTCCCTTCAGGGCAAAGCCGCTGGGCAAATCGTGATCTTGCAGATATCATACAAACAGAAATTACCGATGACTTGAGGTCATTGTATGATACAACCTGGACACGTCGCGCCCTCATTGACTCCCGTTATTCTGAAGCAATGGCACCCAATGTTCCTTCAATGCTGCTCGAGCTTCTTTCCCATCAAAATCTTACTGATATGAAGTTCTTTGCCGACCCGCAGTTTCGTTTTGATGTTTCCAGGGCTATGTATAAAGCGATACTCAGATTCATCGCTGCGCAGGAGCAGAGGAATTTTGTAGTACAACCCTTGCCACCTATTCAATTTGCAACAAGGATTGAAGGGGATGATATCATCCTTACCTGGCAGCCACAGACTGACCCATTAGAGCCAGGAGCACTACCTGACCGTTATATGGTTTACATAGCTGAAGATAATAAAGGATTCCAAAGAGGGATTCCTTGCACACAGAACCAATTCAGGTTCACTACACCAAAAAAAGGTGTAGTCTTTTCAATAAAAGTGACAGCCATTAATGAAGGTGGTGAAAGTTTCCCCACAGAGGTTCTTGCAGCAGCTATGGCAGAGCAGCCGAAAGGAACTACACTGATAATAAATGGCTTCGACCGGATTTGCGGACCGTCAGTCATTGAATCAGATAATGTTTCAGGTTTTGCAAACTTCATTGATGAAGGCGTACCGGATAGATATGATTACCCTTTCACCGGCGAACAGTACGATTTTGATCCGAAGTCAGAATGGATAACAAACCAAAGACCTGGTCACGGAGCCAGCACAGGTGACCATGAAGTTTTCCTCTATGCTGGTAACACCCATGATTTTTCCCGTATGCATGCTCAGGCCCTCCTCCATACAGGATATTCATCCTTCAGCATGTCTGATGAGGCTGCGGAAGCAATCCCAGCATGGAATACTTTGAACATCTCTGTGATTGATTATCTGCTCGGAGAAGAAAAATCCACACCTGGTATCGGGAACGCGAAAAGGTCTACGGTCAGATTTGAACCATTCAATAAGCAGATGCAGAAACTCCTGACTGACTATCTGAATAAGGGTGGAAGGCTATTTGTCTCCGGATCATATTGCATCAGTGACCTGATTCTGAACGATAAAGCTGATTCTGTGAACACACGGTTTGCACACTCATGGCTGAAAGCTGATTATGGAGCTTTACGTGCTTCCAGCGATGGACTGGTTCAGTCTTACCATCCTGATTTCCAAAAATTCGGGACATCTCCGCTCCGTGTTAATACTGAATTCTCACGTTTCCACTACAAGGTTGAAGCTCCTGGCGGTATTAATCCGGTTGGTGGCAGCGAAACAATCCTGTATTATAAAAATAATGAATTCTCTGCAGGCACAGGATACAAAGGTAGGTTCAGTACGGTGATTCTTGGTTTTCCGTTTGAATCCGTTGTGGATGTACAGGAAAGAAACACACTCATGCAATCTGTCATTAATTATTTGGTGAAGTGATGAAGAACGTTCTTGTAGTCGTATTATTTTTCTTTATTGCTCAGGCATTTCCTCAGAATGCTGCGGAGTTTAAAAAACTTTTTCAGCAGTATAAAAAAAGCGATGAACTGCTGCATGCCCAGTGGAGCATATATGCTGCCTATGCCGACAATGGAAAGGTTATCTTTGCCAATGATGAGGATGAGAGCTGTGCCCCAGCATCTAATATGAAACTGATCACCACCGCAGCTGGACTCCATTACCTCGGAAAAGATTACCGCTATACAACCGAAGTTTATACATCCGGAAGATTGAATGATGGGGTTCTCGATGGAAATATCATTGTCCGTGGGGGCGGAGACCCTACCCTGGGAAGTTCATTGATAGCTTCATCACTTCCATTGCACGAGTTGATGAACCAGTGGGTTGACAGTATTGCTGCGAGGGGAATCAAACGGATTACCGGATCAATTATCGCTGATGACCTCGCTTTCGAGAGGGAACCTGTTCCGGGTAACTGGTTTTATGCCGATATGGGTAACTATTATGGTGCTTCTGCAGGTGGACTCTGTATTAACGATAACCTTTACAATCTTATATTCACACAGGGTAAGGATGAAGCAACCCCGCCAAAAGTGGCACGAACTGAACCTGAAATCCCGGGACTCAATTTTGACAATCAGCTCAGGAGCGGCAAAAAAGGAAGCGGCGATAATGCGTATATTTTTGCAGCGCCATACCAGTTTAATGCTACTATCCGCGGCTCTATACCAATGGGTGATGGAGAGTTCACAATCAGAGGTTCTATTCCGGACCCTGCACTGTTTGCAGCACAGTTTCTGAAGCAATCACTGCTAAACAGAGGAATCACTGTAAACAGTGAAGCACAAAAGACGTTAACACCTATACGATATGATCGTGCAACTCTGATCGCCACGCACTTCTCTCCCCCACTTGCCGCCATTCTTGAAGTCATCAACAAACGAAGTTTTAATCTCTACGCTGAGCAGGTACTAAGAACAATTGCTTTCGTGAAGCAAGGTAAAGGGTCCCTCAGTGAAGGTGCAAAACTGGTTGAGGCTTTTCTCAAGGAGCTGAATGTAGCCACCGGTGCACTTATGGTCGAAGACGGATCAGGGCTCAGCCGGATAAATATGATTTCTGCAAAACTGATGGGAGACATGCTCACCGGACTTTCAAAAAAAGAATATTTTAAGGATTATCTTTCTACCATCTCCCTTGCCGGTGACCCGTCAGATATCGGGTTCTTTAAATCCTTTGGAAAGGGTACACCCGTCGAGATGAATGCACGCATTAAGTCTGGAACCATTCAGCAGGTCAAATGCCATTCCGGGTATGTGAGGGATTCAAAGGGGAGGCTCATCGTTTTCTCCTTCCTCGCTAATAACCATCACGGTTCTTCATCAGCGATAACCGGATACCACGAGAAGCTGGTCATCTCTCTCTCAAAATTTTAATTGATATATGAAGCATAAAAGAAAACCCGACTACCAATCATTAGTGCAATCCCTCAAGGCAGGTAAATCATATCGGATTCCCCTGATTGAGTTAGGTGTTCATCCCTTCGTAAAAGAAGCAGTGCTGGGGAAGCCAATAACCGGGCTTCAGGATGAGATTGAGTTTGCACTTAAAACCGGGTATGACTTTATTAAGATTCAGCCTGGAATGGATTTCCAGGTCGCAATGCCAACTACCGGAATTCAGTCCTCAGGGAAAAGTCCGGCACCTGACCGTGCCTGGGCTCCTGGGGGTAGTAACATTATTGCTTCATTAGAAGACTGTGAAAAGCTCCGCTTCCCCCGGAAAGAGGAAATCAGCTATAAAAGGTTTGATCAGTCATTGTCGCTCCTTCCGGACGGTATGGGAGTTATCGGTCAGTATGGAGACATCTTCACACTTGTCTGGGAGCTGATGGGTTTTGAAACTTTTTCTATCGCGCTCTATGAAGACCCAGAGTTGATAAGGTATCTGTTTGATATCCTCGGGAACACGATCCTCAGCATGTATGAGACAATGGCAGAATATGATCACGTCAAAGCAGTTTGGTATTCAGATGATATTGCTTATGCCGGTGGTCTAATGATTGCTCCTGAGTTCCTCGAAGAATACCTCTTTCCATACATAAAAAAAATTGGTGAAATAGCATCCCGACGCGGAATACCCTTCCTGTACCATTCTGATGGCGTACTCTATTCTGTTATGGACACTCTGATCGGAAGCGGCGTAACCTCAATCCACCCCATCGAGCCCAAATCGATGGACATTCGTCAGGTGCACGCACAATATGGCGACCGGCTCGGTCTCTGCGGTGGGATCGAAGTTGATACACTTGCCCGGGGTACGGTGCAGGAGATTCAATCCCTCACACGTTCCTTCGCAGAAGAGATTGGCACGAAAGGTGGCTGGTGTGCAGGTTCTTCCAACTCTATCCCAGAGTATGTGCCGGTTCAAAACTATCTTGCGATGGTTGAAACTGTGCTTGATTTTGGCGCGATCTGAGTTATTCCTTTTGCCATTTCAGAAAAGTATGTTTTTTTAATACATTGTATGACACGAAAAATGAGAAACTATGAGTAAATACAGACCCGAATCTATCTACGAGTTTGGCTCCTCCGATGTTATCGCGTACCAATATGCTGTCAGCTTTGCTGACCTGGTTATCTCTCCAAAAGAAATAACCGATTATCTGGGATACAGTACCGGGGCAGTGAATGAGATTGTTCAGAACGAAGTTGTTGACATATTGCAATCACTTCCAAATATTTTAGAACCCAAAGCCGGGTTCATCCGCTTTTCTTCACGTTTTTTTTCAGTCAAGCGCACCCGATTCTTCCTCAGTTCCGTTCCCTTCCACTCTGGAAAAGTAATAGCAAACAATCTGAGAAAGGCTGATTCAGCTATACTCTTTGCTGTTACCGCAGGCGAGAAGATCAGTGAGCTTATCACAAAGGAAAACCAAAATGGTGACTCCCTCCGTGCCTATATTTATGATGCAGTTGGATCGATATTGGCTGAAAAATGCGCCGACTTTGTAGAAGAACGGGTTGAGGAGTTACTCAGAAATGAGGGCTTACAATACACAAACCGTTATTCACCCGGTTACTGCGGGTGGGAAGTGATCGAACAGAAAAAGCTATTTTCGATTCTTCCCACAGGGTACTGCGGAATCTCACTTACAAATTCATCACTGATG
>JAEXTR010000339.1 GCA_023406915.1 Bacteroidota bacterium | reverse complement strand
CCCCCATGCAAACTTAGCCCACACAGACCCGGTAACGGTTGCGAGGATACAAAACACCATACCCAGCTGTGCAGAGGCAAGGGCTTTCCGGTCATAATCCATGTCTTTTTTACGAAGATACTGGATTGAGAAGAACGTAGACATAAGGAAAGCGACCACCGTCAGCCAGGCAGTTGGTACATGGAAGAAGATGATCTTTGCGTTTTCATCCAGACCCTGAATATACGGGAATTCATACCATTGCACCGGATTTTGTACGATCGGGAAGGTAATTCCTGCGAAAAATACGAAACCCAGCAGGAAAAATAGTATAACCTTCCAGACAACACTTTCTATAATTTTATTCATTTACATCAGCTTTTGAATCAAAATAATAACACTGTTGCAAGGTATCGAAATGGGGGCATTCCTGCAATGGCATTTTTAGGAACAGGTGCTTTCTGAAGCTCTGCTGTAAAATAATTCTTCACTTACCCCTTCAAACTGGATACCCATTCTCCGATAATGGTGGTATATTGTTGTGCTTTCTTAATTATTATGTAACGATAACTATAACCCAAATATGCCAAACCCTGACGGAAAACTAAAAATTCTGATTACTGATGATGATCAGCGGCTCTGCTTCCTGTTGAAAGAAGAACTTGCCAATGCAGATATAGCTGCTGATACAGTAAACGATGGAAAAGATGCCATTGAAGTCCTGAAGAGAGAGTCTTATGACCTTCTCCTCCTCGATCTTAATATGAAGGTCGTGGGGGGTGAGGAAGTGCTGAAGTATGTGAAAGAGCACTACCCTTCCTTACCGGTGATCATCGTCAGTGGTAAAAGTGAGGTCAGAACTGCAATCCACTGCATCAAGCAGGGTGCATTTGATTTTGTTGAAAAGCCGTACGAGTTTGACGAACTGCTGCTTGTGATCAAACGAGCTGTTGAGTATAAGGAACTGGTAGCGAGTAATACAATCCTTTCTTCCAGATTGCAGCAACATTCCAACAAGAGGATCATTGGTAACAGCCCTCCAATGAAGAACCTGTTACATATGGTTGAGCGTGCTGCCCGGTCTGATTCCAATATCCTGTTGCAGGGTGAAACAGGCTGCGGAAAGGAGCTTTTTGCAGAACTCATTCATAAAAGCTCTGCCAGATCAACACGTCCCTTTGTTGTGATCAACTGTGCATCATTGCCGGATCAGTTGATTGAGAGCGAGCTGTTTGGTTATGAAAAAGGTGCGTTTACGGATGCAAAAACCTCAAAGCAGGGGCTTGTGGAGATTGCTGATGGGGGCACTTTGTTTTTGGATGAAATTGGTGAAATGAGTCTTAGTCTGCAACCAAAGCTTCTCCGTTTTCTCGAGAATGGAGAATTCAGAAGAATTGGGGGTGTTGCCAGCCTGAGTTCCCGGGTACGCGTGATCGGCGCTACTAATAAAAACCTTGCGTACGAGGCTGAACAAAAGACCTTCCGCTCTGACCTGTTATACCGGCTTAACGTTGTTACCTTAACTATCCCCCCGCTGAGGGAAAGAGGGAATGACGTACTTCTGCTTGCCGAGCATTTTCTTGTCCAAAAGTCTCCGATCAGGGCTCCTAAGACATTGAGCAACGAGGCAAAGTCGGCATTAATGAGGTACAACTTCCCCGGAAATGTAAGGGAGCTTCATCACATCATTGAACGCTCAATAATTTTCTCAGATGGGGCTGTAATCACAGCAGCGGATTTGGGAATACCGCAGGATGCAATCGAGACCACTACGCCCCTTTCTTTTCATAATGACCAGGGATATAAGACTATGGATGAAGTTGAAAAAGAACACATCCAGAATGTACTTGAAGCCTGCAACTGGAACCGGGAGTTAACATCGCGTACATTGGGGATCAGCCAAAAAACCCTCTACACCAAGATTAAAAAGTACGGACTCAACGATGGTAAATGAACCGTTTGACAGTGAAGAACACCTAAGAAAGTTTTCCCGCGGAATAGCACACGATCTTAATAATCTCCTTTCGTGCGTGTTTGGGAGCCTGGATATTCTAAAAAGAAAGATTCCGGCAAATTCTGAAATATTCCATCTGATCCATAATATAGAGCATTGTTCGAGAAGAGCAGCAGATCTGACCAAAGGATTACTCAATCTTGGGAAAGGCATTCCAGCAGCACGAGGACCGGTCAGTCTGATTCAGGTGCTTAAAGATATTGAAGAGATCGTCTCAATGGCACTGCCAGAGGATATGCAACTGACCGTGACTTACCCGGAGAATCTGAGAAGGGTTCATGGGAATGCGACTGAGTTGTTCGAGATTTTTCAGAACCTGTGCATCAATGCGAAAGAGGCGATAACCGGTGCCGGAATAATCCATATCGATGCCAAAAATATAGTTGTTGAGGGTCACGAGAACGAAGTGGAACCCGGTGAATATGTAACTGTCACAGTTTCTGATTCCGGGGCTGGAATTCCTGAAGATGAACTTGAAAAGATATTTCAACCATATTACTCTACAAAAGTAAAAGAAAACACCTCAGGTCTGGGTCTTTTCATGGTACATAGTTTGGTAAAAAACCATAATGCCAAGATTAGTGTTAAAAGTAAACCTGGTAAGGGAACTGAATTTTCAATCCACTTCCCTGCCCTTCGTGATTATCCTACTGAGGTTTCAGAAAGTAAAGCCGGGAAGAAGACAATTCTTTTGGTTGATGATGAAATGATGCTGAGGGATGTATTGGGTGATCTGTTTGAGTCCATGGATTATCATGTATTGCGTGCAGGTACAGGACTTGAGGCAATTGAAGTGATACACAACGCCGGAAGTGCTGATCTGCTGATTATTGACTATAAGATGCCGGGAATGGATGGATTAACCTGTATAGATATTATAAGGCAGGCATTACCGGATATCCCTGTGATTCTTTCAACCGGAAGTATGGATATTGAAGAGACTAAGTCTTTGGGTCCGTACAATCTTTCGGCTGTGATGACGAAACCCTATGAGTTTGAAAACATGCTTGCTGCAGTAAATCGACTCCTGCATTGATGATCAGGGGCTTAGTGTAGGTTCTTTTTAATCTTGTGCAAGGATTCATTTATTTCATGCACAGATGCTTCAATCATTTCAAGTCTCTGAATCACCCCATGCTGATCACCGCCTGAACTCAGGACATTCCTTTTTACTGCGGTTACCGTCAGATTCACAACAGTTAGGGTTTGGATAATTTTTTCCTGTTCAACCATAAATGCTTCCGCATATTCCTTCAAATACTCGTACTCTTTTTTAATCCTTTGAGCTGCAGACAGCCTCATTGCAGCATGCACTTTTACGAGGATATCGGCACGTATAAACGGTTTTTTCACGAAATCAACTGCTCCGGATTCAAAAGCTTCTTTCATTGAATCAAAATCTGCTTTCGCCGTCATAATAATGACAGGTATATGTGATGTTGTAAAAGAGTTACTGAGTGTTTTACATGCCTCGATGCCGCTCATACCGTCCATCATAACATCCATTATGATCACATCTGGCACTTCCTGCAGTGCCGCCTCTATCCCTCCGGCACCGTCGTTTCGGGTGAGCACGGTGTACTTTTCCCGTTCAAGATAGTTTTGCAAAAGGTAGATAGTATCCGGATGGTCATCAATTATCAATACCTTATTCATGAGAACGTATCCTTTCACTAAGCTCCGGGACAAAATCTTTCATCGCAGCTGTGTTACGTGGTTTAAGGATAAAACCTGAGAAACCTGATTGTTTCAGGATTTCTGCATCTGCTGATCCGGGTGAAGCAAGCAGGGCAAGTATTATCATATCCCGATTCGGATAGTGTTGACGGATTTCAGTACAGCACTCAAGTCCGTTATGCTCACCAAGGTTGAGGGAAATCAGAATAATCTCAGGGTTGAATGAATCGATCATTCCAAAGAGCCTGACAGGATCTTCAGTAACAGCAACACTGAAACCATTGCGGGATAAAGCATCCGCCATAGAGCTGAGGAGACCCCGGTCAGTTTCAACAATAATAATTTTCCTTCCGCGTTTCAGATGAGGATACAATTCGTTTCCTTTCAGTCGGAAAGAGATAGAGTAGCGTTCGGTATTGTTTGTCATTCCATCATAGGAGAACATAGGAACCTGACCAACATATTCCAGTTTCATACGGTTAAAAACCTGCTCAATTTCAAGGATTTGTTCTTTTATTGGTAGGGTTTGCTGCACCTTTCGTTCAATCTCAAATGTGATCAGATCATCATTCGATATTTTTGCGGCAAGGCTGACACCCGTGGTTGCAGGTACTTCAGTGATGGTTGTAATAAGTTTTGCTATGATCTGAATGAGGTTGAGATAGTCTGCATGTGGAAGTAATTGTTGACGTCCTGAGTAATGGACAATCCATTCCACACCTCTTATTTTTGCGTTTGGATAAACCGATGCAGCAATTGTGGCAAGCAGCTCATCCTCGTTATAATCATATAAAGAGGTGGATTCCATGCAGTACCCGAAAACAGATTAATCCAGTGATTGATTGAGTACTTTTCGAATTGCGATAAGCAATTCATCGAGGTCATAAGGTTTTGTAATAAAATCACGGGCACCAAGCTTTGCAGAGGTTATAGCGCTCTGCACATCAGCATACCCGGTCAGTACAATGACACGGTGTGGTGTATTTCTCTCCCTCAACTGAGTTAGCACATAGAAGCCATCTTTTTCAGGCATATTCAGATCAAGCAGAATAAGATCAACAGGATGTTCCTTCAGATATGTTAATGCCTCTTCAGCAGAGTTGACGCTTTGAGTATCAAAACCAACTTCCATTAGTTCCTCTCTCAATAAAGAACTCAGCTGAATATCATCATCAACAATCAGAATTGACTCCATACTCATCTCCACTTATTCCTCAGATTCTTCATCGGTGCCGTCATCATTCTTCCCCTTTTCAGTTTCAGTTCTTATCCGTTCAAAATTTTGTTGATGTTCTTCTTTTTTCTGTTTAAATGCATCCGGATTCTTCATTTCAAAGCGCTCCTGAAGTGAGGGCAACAATTCTGTTTTAACAAGAATAATCACTTCCTTACGGCGAACCTGAATTTCATCACTTCCAGTAAGATAGCGGATACCCAACACCCACCATGGGAGATCTTTAAGAAATGGTATCCCCGACCTAACTTTGACCTCATCATTGATGAATAAGCCGCCAATTGCTGTTTCCTCACCAGGCAGCATAAGTATATCGGTTTCAGCCACCGTCTTTCTTATTTCTGTAGATAATTCTCCTGGAAGAGCAGAGCTTCGCTCCAATTTCAGTTTCAGAAGAATATAATCAATACCATCCTTCTGAAAAACAAACGGCACAGCTTCAATGATGGAACCAGTAGAAAAAAATTGTTCAATAACATTTCCCGCAAAGTCCTTCTGCTTGATCGAGAAGTCACTACCAATCTGAATTCTTCCTTTTTCCTTATCGCGCACCGAAATAGAAGGATTTGCTATTATCTGTCCAAGATTTTCACTCTCAAAAAACCTAAAAAGAGCTACCGCATTTCCCTTAAAGTCTCCCATCTCAAATGATGAGCCCACACTGCTGGAAAAACTTGGCTGAATATTCTGGGTGGCGGTTCCAGAACCAGAACTATTCTGATTATCGGCAACGGTTGAAATGAAATCAGCGCCAATTGATAAGCCATTCTTTGAGAGAAGGAATTGCCAATTAATACCTCTTTCCCGCATTTCTGATTCATCGGCCTCAAAAAACAAAGCACTGATTTTAACTTCCCTTGAATCAAAGTCTGCAAACTTCTTTGGATCGACCTCCGCTTCCTTTGCCTTTCCCTTTATAACAATTACTTCCGGTTTTTCCTCATACAGCAAGTTCTGATACTGAACGATTATGGTGAGTGCCTTACGATAGTGTATCTGTGCAAGGTCCACCCCTATCGGCGCATTCACTTCAACAGTTGAGACTATTCTCTGACCAGTACTTTTCTCTGATACACGGCTGAGTATTTCAATAGCTTGTTTAAAATCCAGGTTTGCTGAGAAAGAAACAAGTTCATCCGGATTTCGGTATCCTTTTAGCTCTCTCTCAAGATCACGCTGTGCAAAGAGTGAAGCACACAGAAGCAATATCAATCCCAAGGTATATATCTTTTTCATTTTTTCTTCCGGGATGTTTTTTCTTTTTCAATTTCTAAAGTTATTTTCTCAATAATCCCACCTTTGTTCAAAATGAAGGAAACTGTTCCCTGATCAAAATCGACACTCGTCAGATATCCTAAATAAACAGGATCGCCTTCAGCAAGCAGGAAGGAGTTCCCCCTTGCATCAGAAATAAAAGCGCCCTCGGGTACCAGTGCGAGGAGTCGGGCATCCTGAACATCAAGTAATTCATCGATGTTCGGTGGCAATTGTGTACGAATCAGCGGATAGAAGATATCATGCACAGGTGCAGAAGTAAGATCATTCTCAACCGAAGCAGAACTTGCAAACTGGTTATTGTTTGACATATAGACTTTTACATCGAACTCAAATGCAACAAGAAAATTAGGAGTGCCATCTTCTTCAACAAATGTATTATTCGTAAACATTCCTGCCGTTACCTTCTTGAGCTCCTTGCTGTGTTCAATAGAATATATCAACCGGTACACTTCAGAAAAATACGCTGTCCCCATCAGCTTATAGGTCATTACAAGAAATGGTTTTTCGGATTCAAATTTGTCAAATTTCATATCGACGTATGAGAACTCTGAGAAACCACGGGTTTGGTCATTGACAAATGAGAAAAACTTTGACTGCGCGACCATTTCAGGAATATTAAATGGTCTTGCTGCCAACACTGAATCCATCTTCTTATACTCAAGGTTGAGTGAATCCAGCTGCTGCTGAAGATTCTCAAATACATACCTTGAGTTAAAATCAACGAGCTTTTTCCGTTCCGCCTTCCTCGCTGTAATAGTCCGCTCCTGGATCACAAATCCATAGAACACACCGCCAGCTACAATCAGTACAAGAACGATGAAAAGGACGAGACTATTTTTTGTTTTTCTTGTCATTTACTTTCAGTAAAGTATCAGCCAGACCAATATCTAGCGTAAACTGATAAACGGGCTTTTTATTTAATGGTTGAAAATTCACTGTATTCAGGAGTGCGTTATCATACTCCAAAGACAACCTGGGCAGAACCTGCTTTGATGTTGAAAAGCCTTCAATATTGTAAAGATTACCATCTTTGTTGACAAGTCTGCTAATCCAGACGGTTCCATACTTTGCCATTACAGCAGACATTTTATCAAGATTCTTAGACCATACCAGTGTACCCACTGTTGCAGAGTCTAATAAGGCTTGTGTTTCACTGAATCTGCCTATCTTTGATTCCGCATCACTTATCTGATCAAGTAATTCCTTGTTTTGTGCCTGTATCTCCTTTGCTTCACTGATCTCTTTATTCAGTCTTGATATTTCTGCTACATTAGTCAGGATCAGTATTGTAAGATACAGCGTCGCAATAAAAATCAATGGTATCAACAAAAATCCATGCCATGCAAACTGAAATGTTTTCTGCTCATCCAGCACGAATGCAGGCAGTAAATTGGGGGCACGGTGCTTTTTATTCAATTCATCAATATACTCGGCAGCAACAGCAAACAGCATAGTAAACAGCGAGATATTTTCCCTCTCCGCCTCGTTCAGTACTGAGGTATCAATATCAGGGAATTCGAGTTTTCCAACGTTCGCCTCGGGGAATGCGCCTACCAATGAACTTAGCAGCTGCCATGATGTATCTTCACCACATACAAAAATATTATCAAGTTGTGGGATACCTCCATTCTCCATCTCGAGCATGATTTTGGAGAAATAGAGTTCAAAGTTATGCACAGACTCTTTACCAAAATCGACCACCGCCCCAAAGTGCGCAAGTTTGCCATTCTTCATGTAGATAAGGCGGCTATATTCTTTCCCAATATAAAATATCAGCGAGTAGTGCTCTGCAGGAATTGCTCTTCTGCTGCCAACATAGTGAGCAAGAGAACAATCTGCACTTCTCAGTGCCGGAGTTCTTAAAAACTTCCTTCCTCTGAGTTTCGCCATGCTGTTAAGCACATTCAGATATGTGGTATCACCACCACTCAGGATTTGCATGGGGGTATTATCAGCAAGGTAAACCACATCAGGTGCATATTCCGGTTTTTTAGGAGCCTGAGTGTTTTTTACCTTACCCTTCTTTTTATCCTGCATCTGCTCTTTCAGATGAAAATGGAGTGCTGGTTCTGTAACAGCAGGAAAAAAGAGCATCTTTTTGGGGTCAAAATGCCCGACAAAAGAATTTACCGATTGTACATAAGCTGCATCAATCTCAGCTGATTTGTTAAAACTGGAGCCTGATGAAAGATTGATACCGCCGGTATCTTCATCAAGATTGATGCTTAAGTCGGTCGCCTCCACCGCAAGTTCAGAGCGTGGAATGGCCATGGAAGCTGCACGTACCAGTTTCAGCTTCTTATCATAGCGAAAGACACCGACTTTACTGTCGTTGCCTTCAAAATATATGACGGTAAATTCCTGCATATCAGGTTACTGAGCTAAGCCCAAAATTTGTTTCATCCGAACTTTATTATTGGCAAAAGAAATGGCATTGTCAAGAGAAATCTTTTTAAGTTCATACAGTCTCTTGAGGTCCTGCTCCATTGTGATCATACCCATTGCTGATGCCTGGTTGATCATTAAATAAATTTCACTGGTATTATTGTTTTTAATTGCCGCACGCACGTTAGCGTTCACTACCAGCACCTCTTTGGCAAGTACCCGTTTTCCATCCAGACTCGGGATCAGTTTCTGGGAAACAACTGCTGTCAATACGTCTGCAAGACGGTTTCTTACACGTTCCTGTTCATGCGGGCTCACCTCGGCAATGATACGGTCAATTGACTCCACAGCACTGGACGTGTGCAGCGTTGAAAATACCTTGTGACCAGTATCAGTTACCTCAAGTGCTGCCATAATCGTATCTGGGTCTCTCATTTCACCAATTACAATAATGTCTGGATCCTGACGAAGTGACTGAATAACTCCTTCCTTGAAGGAGAGTACATCCCTGCCTACTTCGCGGTGCCTGATGAGCGCGCGCTTTGATTCATGCACATACTCAACAGGTGATGCAATAACAACAATATGAGACGGATCGATGTTATTATGCAGATCAACGATTGCATCAAGCGTTGTTGACTTACCAGACCCTGTAATACCGGTAATCAACACTAATCCCTGTTTTACATACTGATGGTTGAATACTTTCATCACGGCAGGATGAAATCCAATCTCGTCAATAGTTCTCAGCTTAACAGAGATAGCTCTCATGTTCAAGCCTAGTGTATCAAGATCAAAATACGCATCAGCACGGAAGCGGATATTCTTATCTGTACCCGGGAGACGGAATGTATACGAAAAGTCCAGGTTCCGGTACAGCATTAAACGGGAGCGCTGCCCCTCGTTCAGAAGACACAGTATCAGTAATGAAGCTTCATCATAGGATAGTTTTGCCACATCATCTATCGTCTTTTTTGTACCATAGATGCGCATCCATACACTACCTTTAGTTGCATAACCGCCAATCTCGATATCAGATGCTTCCCGCTCGACCATCAGATGCAACAAATGATTAATGAAGTGAACCATCATAGAGTGCTCATTTGAGCTGATGAGAGACATTCTCTCAGCCAGATATGACACACGGTCAGGCCCATGAATGGAATCAGGGATTGCGCCGGCGTGCTTATCAAGCACCCGTTTCACTTCATTATATTGTGCGTTATTAAAAGCTAGCATAGTTTCACCGATTTTTAAAAGCAAATATCTGCTTTAAACTATCGATAGAATATTCTTAATAGTTGAATTTTTATTCACTTTACTCATCAGTTGTTGAAGCGACCACTTCGGCAAATGAAGTGTATCCCAACCGAACTTTTTCAAATCCTGCTTCCCGGAGGTTAAAGGTTCCGTCTTTTCTTGCCTGTTCCCGGATTACTTCCTCATTTACTTCCTCACCTGATCCTACAATCAGTCTGCGGATTTCTTTGGTGAAGTAGAGTGCCTCATGAATCGCAAGGCGCCCTTTGTATCCAGTGTTGCTGCATTTGGGGCATCCAACAGGTTCAAAGATATCAACACCTTGCCAGTCATCCGGATTCAAACCGAGTGAAACAAGGAAAGGTGCATCGAACACACTTTTTTTCTTGCAATCGCATAATCTTCTTATCAAACGCTGTGCCACAATAAGATTGATTGCATAAGCGATGAGAAATGGCTCAATCCCCATCTTAAACAGACGGGAAACCGCACTTGGCGCATCATTTGTATGAAGCGTGCTAAAGGTAAGGTGCCCAGTATTTGCCAGTTTAATCGCAGTTTCTGCAGTTTCCTTATCACGCATTTCACCCACAAGCACGATATCGGGATCGTGTCTCAGGATTGCCCTGATTGCTTGTTCGAAATTCATTTTATGACTAATCTTTAACTGCCTTGCGCCCTTGATAACATATTCAACGGGGTCTTCAACTGTCAAAACGTTTACCGTGGGGTCAATAACCTGATATAAAGCAGCCACCAGAGTTGTACTTTTACCTGATCCTGTCGGACCGGTAAGAATTACCATACCCTGAGGCTGATTGATGGCTTTGAGGAAGGCACTTTTTGCATAACCAGCCAGTCCAAGTTTTTCAATATCAGTGATGACTTTTCTGTCATCAAGTATTCTGATTACAATTGATTCAAACTTATTCTTTAGTTCAGTACCCACCATCGGTAATACCGATACACGAAACCTTATGATGTGACCATCAATTTCGCGCTGGATAAATCCATCCTGCGCCATCTCCCGTTCAAAACGATCCATACCACGTGAGCGGTCCTTAACAACAGCTATAACGGCTTCGGGGAAGACGTTTTCCTGTACATACCAGGTCACCAGATTTCCATCAACCCTGAACATGATTTCGGTTCGCTTGCCCGATTTAGGGACGAAATGAATATCTGATACACCTCTTCTGACACCTTCAATCAGTGCCCCTTCAATGAGATTAATCAGGGCGCTCCTGTTAATTTCAGCTTCGAGAGCTTCTTCATCAAGATTAGTATCATCTTCGAGGATTACTTCATCTGGAGAGGATTCAAGAATTTTTAGAAACTCATTTTCAGGCGGTAGTAACAGCATCATCAGTTTATGATAGTCATCACTTTTGATAAAAGTGACTTCATACTTTTTGACGCCGAGCCCAAATGCAATTTTAGGAATTTTTTTATTCGTAGGATCATTTGCAGCGAAAACAAGACGATCCCGTACTTTAGGATCGAAAACATAAGGGAGCACCTTGTTCTCGATCATTTCTTTTTTAATCTCATCGGTCTGAGAAGTGACGAGCTTTTTCATCTCATCTATATGCTGATCGGTAAGAGGCTCGCTTTTAAGATCAAGCTCACGAAAAGCGTAGAGAATGGCAACTTCACGAAATATCTTATCGTGATCGAAACCGAAATCCTGCACGATAATCTGTGCGAGATTCCGTTTGATCTTTCCAGGATCGTTCGCTTTGGCTGTAAGTGCTTTCTCAAGAGTTGGAATATCGATAATGCCCTTCTTCAGGAGCATATAACCGATTTTATCAGTCAGCTCAATCTTTGGCTCAATCATACGATGTCCTGACGAGGCTGCTCTACGATCATGCTAACACCAGGCCGCTTTGGGCTGATAGTTGCTGTCTCAGCAGAGACCAATGTGAGAAGTGTCATGACGATCAGTATAATCATTGCAATGACTACCTGCACCAACTCGATGATATTCTTTAGTCTGTATACTGTGTCGGATTCGTAATAGTTTGCCAGTTGAAGCATACTATTTTTAATATTTCCGGTTTCTTCACCTGAATGGATTCTTGCAAGTGCTGTTTCTGTAAACACTCCTGCCGCAGTTAACGCATCTGTGATTCCGATACCCTGTTTTGTCATCAACGGGATAGATTTATTCACGATTCGGTCTTCAAAATACTTATTATCAGTTGCCTCGGCTGATATTCTTATTGGGGTTATACTTTCTGCTGAACCAGAGTAAAGTGTATAAAACACCCGACAAAATACTTCGATGTACGTTTTGTGAATTAATGATCCGATCGTCGGTATCTTCATCATCCATTTGCCAACCCATAGTCTTCCCTTTTTTGTAGTTGCCCAACGGAGGAAGATAATAACTGGAATCGCAATACTTAAAAGTATCCAGCCAATATTCGCAAGGAGAAAATCACTCATATCCAACGTAAATGCAGTCATGGGTGGTAATTCAATGTCAAATTTTTTAAAAAGTTTGGCAGTTTCTGGAAAGATATATGCCACGTAGAAAAAGACTGCAACTGCGAGTACAATGAGGGTTACAAAGGGAGTGATCAGGGCACTTTTCAGGTTCTTTCTAAATTCCTGACGGCGTTCAAGAAATTTTGCCGTTGCACGGTAAATTTCAGCCATATTACCCGATTTAGCAGCCAGGCCAAGCATAAACGCTGTAAACCTTCCAAAGACTGCCTGATACTTCATAAACGTCTGCTCGCTGTCGATACCTTTCTTTAAATCATTATTGATTTCTTTAAGGGTCTCCTTGAGAGTCTTATTCTGAGTATCATTTATGAGAAGCGAGATAATCTCACCATAGGGGAGTTTCTGTTCCAGAAGTTCAGCGCTGACTTTTACGAACATTACGATATCGGCATGCGAAGGTTTCGCCGGGAGGTCAAACCACTTCTTATTCACTGATTTGACATTATACCCCAGTTTAATCAGAGCATCGATTACTTCCTGCCTGTTGAATGCCTTTTGTTCGCCCAGAATTGGCTTATCATTCCCCCGTTGTGCTTTGAAAAGGAAAGTGCTTTTCTTTTCAATTTTCAGAATGCGTAGTTTATTCTTCTCTGCCAGCTTCTGAATCTTTTTCTTGGCTTCACCAAAATTATTCGCAGTCAGGGAACCTGTAATTGCCTGACCTGATTGTTTTTCAGCTATGAAACGAAGTTCTACCACAGAAGCCTTTCAACAAATAAAAAAGCTGTTAAATCGATGAATTCAATTTAACAGCTTTTTGAATGAATTGCTATGAATTATTATTGTTCAGCAAACTCAACACTAATAGCATCCTTGGTCACTGTGCATTCAGCTTCCCAGGTATATGCATTGTCAACTGGGGTAGCTGTAATGGTTACTCCGGTTGCGCTTCCACCTGAAGCTACATAGATTGCAGTCTGGGTGGTATCCATTTTACCAGGAACTTCCCAATTGGTGAAATCATTTCCGCCACCGCCCATTTCGAGAGGTTTCTTGTAAAACTGCTGTGCCATTGCACCAAGCTGCATCAGTTCACTTGAAACTGTGTCTTTTGCTGATGATTCAGAACTGGTGTTAAAAATATTAATACCAACTACTACTGCGATACCAACGATGATAACGCCAAGCACGATGAGAAGCAATTGTTGTTGACCCATAACAGATCTCCTTCAAGGTTTGTTAATAAAAGTTGCTTGAACAGTAAATAGCATTTTTTGTGCCAATAAAAAATCAGTAAAAAAGAAGAGAAACGCAAGCAAAATTTTCTTAAAGTGGTACACTTTGCAATAATTACAGGTAGTTTTTACCAGAATTAGTGAATTACTTCGGTTGCATAGTTATCTTTTGTTACCACAACCCTGACGCTTACTGAATCTGTACCATTAATAAGCTCATTTGCTGTTCCAACAAGCACGAGTTCATCCTTACTTTTTGATTCAATAGTATATGAGCCATTTAATGTACTGGTCATTTTTGATGGTATTTCCCAGGTCACAAAACTCCTGCTACCACCTCCTACCTCAACAGGAGTCAGAAAATGCTTTTGAGCCAAATGTGCCAGATGGATACACTCATTAATAAGGTTATCACGCTTGGTTTCGATCGCATGGGCACTAAAGAGCTGAATGCCCAACACAACCGCGATACCAACAATGATAACACCGAGTACAATCAGTAATAATTGCTGCTGACCCATCTCAAACCTCTTTTCTCAGTTTGTTCATTTATTCGTACCAGGATAGCACTTCATAATGCCGCGTGTTAGGGAAGAATGGCGGCACTTCAAGGAGGAAACGTTCATCATAACGATGTACGAGACTTAGCCCTTTTATGGGAACTGTTTTGCCCCCAACAGTACCATAGGTTGCGGTTACGCGGGTTGTTTTAGCAATCATTCCCCCCAGTATATTCCACTTACCCAGATATGCCTGATTGACAAGGGAATCACTGGGTCCGATATTACCATTCAAAGAAAACATTGACGCCTGAGAGGTTATATCCCTCCCAAGATTTTCATTGTTAGCAACAATCCTTATATCCTGTTCAGCGACTAAACCTACCATATCATCAACCACCGGGTCGATCTTTGGATCAACTTTATACTGAAGGTCGCCGATCAGATTTATATGCCCGCCATAGTGGGTATTGGAGTATATTTTTGTTTTCAGTGAGTCGCTACTGCCTAGCGTACCGGCACCCTTGCGGGTGGCAACCATAGTCAGTTTCTGATCTATAACTCCCTTCGTAAAGATGTTACCTTTTTCTACATATACAATACCATTTTTAGCGAAGGTAGCAACTGGTTCAGTTATAGGAGGCGACCATATTTTTTTTCCATCATTTATTGTGAAATTATGGGTAACGGTGCCATCTGCATTATATATCAGCTTAACATAGATGGTTTTTCCGGTATTTGTTGTATCACGAAACATCTTTCCGCCTGTAGCGGCGGTATTACGCATACCTGTTGTATCAAATTCCAGTGGGATGTCGATACCTGACTCATATCCGCCGTAAAACTTTGGATCTTTTGGCGTGCCAGACTTCGACAAGGTACCCTTACTGGTTACTTTACCCCAAAATACCGGGGTACCATAAGTATACATAGTACCATTTACATGAAATGGTCCGTTAAATGTGTCACCGGTGGCTGGCTGTGCTGAGATAGTAGAGTAGAAGTTACCATATTTTGAGAAGAAACTTGGCTGAAGGATAATTTTTACGACTTTGGAAACACCGTTATAGGTTCCGGTAGAGGTGACTGTCTTGATTAATTTGTTGGAATCCACTGTAACATTAATTATGCCCCCCGAAAAAGCCAAATCTGTATATCCGGAGCCCCAAACTTTTGAGAGGAATATCTGATTCGCTGCCATATTGGCACCGCTAACGGCAATATTATGAGCATTGGTCTCGGTGAAATAATTCGAAAAGTTTTCAACGCTACGGGCTGTCAATCCAACATAATTATACCCAATCACATTAAAGATGATCGAAAAACCGAGGACTAACAGAACACTTGCTTTTCCAAACATAACTCGCTCCTTTCCTAACGGTTCCTGATGTTTCTTGCAGCCAGACGGATTTGCCGCCAGAATGCTTCTGAATACATTTCACCATATGCAGCAACATTTTCAACCGTCACATCGATCTGCATCGTATAAATCTCGCTGGGCACGGCGACCGGCTCAACATTTATTGGGTCACCGAGAGTATTATAATACCGAAGCCTGAATTGAGTGAGTCCAAGATTCACTCCGACCGGCGTTTCAGAATTGATAACACGGTATAGATAACGATCACGCGGGTTAGGTGTACCTGAGCATTCAGAAGTGTCACCCAGATAGTAGTGCAAAGTATCTACATTACCATCAGCAGGATAGATATCTGTGAGAAACTTGATTGAACTTGAATCGGCGTACAGAATCGACTTTGACGGATCAGGTATCTTTTTATAATCTGCACAATACCCGATTTTCCTGAAATCGTATTCAACAAGCTGCACTGTATAGGTGAGATTGTTCTGGACCATGTAATCACCGCCAAATGTGAACGTGTTCTCCCGGGCAGCCTCATCCATTCGCAGAATAATCATAAAGAGGATACCACCCAGCACTGTTGCAGTGATAATATCAAACAAGGTACTAAAGCCCATAACTCACCTGAAATACCAATAACTGAATATCGATGAGAGCCGAACAGTGTCGGCCATTGACTTACTTGTTACGGTAACTTTAATTCGCTTATGCCAACTGGTCGTTGTGAGTGGTAAATCAGGATTTGTGGGAGAAATGTAGTGAACCTCTGCCTTGATGTTGAACACTGCGGAGGGCATCGATGAATCAACTTTAGTGAACTTGTCGAAATCATCAAAATCATTAAAATCAGGATACACCTCCCCCGTTTCTTTTCCAAGACTTGTGGCGCCTGTTAATGATAATACATTGTCAACATGGTTCGTATCGGTTTTTGTATCGAAAGCTTTGGAATTTGCTTCCTCAATCAGCGATGTGGCAAGTGAAACCGCAAGCACACCGAATTTCGTATCCATCAGCACATCGCCGGTGGTCAGAAAATTATTCGTTACGCGAAGGATGACCAGTGCCAGAAGCACAATAGCCACCATAGTCAGCATTACTTGTCCGGTATTCATAACTCTTCTTTGTTTTCCTAATTCAAGATAAGCAAAAATCGAGCCAGGATAATGGTTCTTAAATATAAAAAAAGCGGTAATTTCACCATAGCCACTATGTAAAAATTACCGCTTTTCCATAAGGAAAACAAGATGAATGTGTTACCACACTGGATTCATTCCTATCTGATGCATTATAAAGGAGTAAACATCAGACACAGACTCAATTCGCTTTTTGGTAGAACTCGCTCCGTGACCAGACTTTGTATCAATTCTTATCATTACCGGGGCGGAGCCTGTATGTGCATCCTGAAGGGCAGCTGCAAACTTGAATGAGTGGGCTGGCACAACC
>JAEXTR010000313.1 GCA_023406915.1 Bacteroidota bacterium | reverse complement strand
CTGTAACAGATTGGATTTCCTGACTGAATGTTGCTTCAATATCCACGAACGCTTTCAGGACGGCATCAGCGTGGGGCAATGAAAGTTCATGCATTACCTTCGTCAGCGCAATCCGAATATCTCCGGCTTTTGCCCTTAGTTTTTTAAGTTCATTCTCTTTGCCCGTGCACTCACTTTCAATGCGGGCTTGCAAAATATTATTCTTCTGTATACTCTCCTTAAGCTTTTTGCAATTCTCTTCTGCTTCATGCAGCCTTGAAAGTTCATCAGTATCAGAGACAACCTCAAACTCAGTATAAGGGTGATGGGTTGAACCGCAAACCGGACATTCCGCATCTGGTAATAATGCTTTTCGGATTTCAATATATTTTGTTTTTTCACTGAGAAGGTTTACGATTCTTTCTTCGTGTTCAAGCTTTTCCTCTGATTCGCGGTTTTTTTGATCTAAATCATGAAGAGCTTCCTTTTGTAAAGTGAGTTCATGCTCAATTTTTCCGATATCTGAATGTACCTCATCAAGTTCATTGCAAAGGACTTTACCTTTTCCCGCGGTCATAACCAGAGCACCCAGGGTGTCTTTCTTTTTCATGAGTGAAGTTATATCCTGATCTGAAGCCCCCTGCTGAGTTCGCTGACTGAAGTAAATATCGGCATCGCTGATTATCTGCTGAAGCTCATTATATAAAGCTGCATCTTCCGGATTACTCTTCCGGATAACTGAGATTTCTGATGTAAGATTACCCAGGGCAACCTTTAATTTGTTAAGAGAATCTGAGATATTCTTCGCCGTAGCTGCTTTTTCTTGTATCAGACTCAATTCTGATCCAATCAAACCATCAGATTCGTTTTCAGTCTTATAATGGATAATCTCTGCTATCTTTGTTTCATATTCACCGATCTTATCCTGTACGGTCCGGAGAGTGGAGTTCTGCTCATTGATCAGATTCTTTGTTTTTTCAAGTGCTCCCTCAGCATCCATAATTTGTTTTTTTGCAGACTTCAATTCTCCATCGAGCTCGTTGATTCTGGGGAGTATTTCATTCAGCTTTTTAAGAGATGTTGTGGAGTCCCGGACGAATTCTTTCGCTTCATCAGACTGCAATGATAAGGCGGTATGCTTTGTGCGCAAATCCTTCAACTCAATAACTGCAAGGTCACACTCATCCGTAATTGATTGAAGACGTTGCTCACGCTCATCAATGGTAGTGTAGGCTTTTTCATATTTTTTTGCTGTAAGTGCAGATTGAAGCAGCTCTCTTCGGCTTGAAAACCCCTGATGTTTGTTCTGTATCATCTTCAGATTATCATGTAACTGTCTCAGTTCGGTTTCTGCAGTGCTGCATGCGTTCAGCCATTGTGCTGCCTTCTGAAGTTCTTTCTCCTGTTTATCAATTACCTTTTTCTTTTTCTCACATTCACTGATTGTCTCTTCACACTACTGTTTCTCCTCATCACTCAGTGTTTTAATAAGACTCGCCTCCTGCTTCAGCATATCGAGTTTCTGCTGTTCCAGTTTATTCCGCTCGAATACAGCCTTCGATATGAGGGTATAGATTTCACCCCCGGTAATTTTTTCAAGCAAAGTAGCCCGCTCATTAGGATTAGCCTCAAGAAATTTTTTGAATTCACCCTGAGCCAGCAAGACAGACTGAACAAACCTGTCGTAGTCCATTCCGCTGATACTGTTAATCTTTTTGTCCCACTCTTTCTTTTGCTGACAAATGACTTTTCCCTGGGTAAGATCCTCAAGCAGGTATTTTGGCGCTGCTAACTCGCCTTTTCTATTTCTTGACTGGCTGAACGTACTACGATACTTGGTACCACTTACCTCGAATTCAACTTCAGAAAAGCAATCAGTTGTACCAAGACTCATTACTTCATTCGTACTTGCTGTAATTGAAGGTATCCTCGGAGTCTTACCATATAATGCAACGCAGATCGCATCAAGAATGGACGATTTACCGGTCCCGGTTGGTCCTGAGATGAGGAATAACCCCTCAGCATTGTACTGTGGATTGGTGAAATCAATCTCAAACTCACCGGCAAGTGAATTGATGTTCTTAAATCGAAGTTTTAAAATTTTCATCTTTCCCCCCTACTCTTTATTACTGCCATCACCGAGATGAATGGCATCCACTATCTCTTTGTACAATTCCCTGAGAATGTCCTGATCCTTAGGAGCAATGTTTTTTGCTGCAAGCAGCATATCGAACACCTTCATTTCATCAAGGGTGTTCAGCTCTTCACTTTCATCAAGATCGTAGGAAATGGTCCCCGGCTTCCTTTCCAGCAGTATCTGAAGCACAGAAATTTCAGGAGTATTAACAGTGCGGCTTATTTCTTCTCGCAACGCAGCGGGATGTTGCTCCTCTGTCAGGATAATCTGCACCCAAATGCTCCCCTGAAATGGTGAATCAGGATCGGTCTTTGCACTGACACGATACTTACTCTGCTCAGGGAGGTTATCAGCAACTTCTTGAAGTTTGTTAAGAATTTCCTTTTGTGTACCCCTGATACTCATCAGGGTTCTGAATTCCGGTACCGGAAGTTTCTGAACCGACAGGCATTCCTTACCCTGAAATGAAACCATAGTCACACTTTTTTCCTTCTCACCCTCATCAAAACTCATCCGTATGGGTGAACCGGAGTACCGTACCGGGATATCTGCCTTTACATCCTGGGCGATGTGCAGATGACCCAGCGCAACATAATCAGGGATGGTACCAAAGATCACTGGATCAAGCCCCTGAAGCGATCCGACATATAATTGTCTGACGCCATCACCATCCACTGCCCTGCCTCCACGTGTGAACAGATGCCCCATTGCAATGATGGGAACATTGTTTCCGAAATCTTCCTGCTTAAATTGCGCGAGTGCCAAAACCTCCTCATAATGAGCACGGATTCCCTCTGCAAGTCGTAGTTCGCGTTTTTCGGGTGTATCATCAGGTTGAGGTTTTCTTACATCTCCTTCTCTCAGATAAGGTACTGCACAAACAATTGCAGCGGGCCTTCCTTCAGTGTCTTTCAGGATAACGATCTCATCCTCATAGTTCTCCGGCATACCACCGATCACAGTGACATTCAGAAACTTTAATACCGATTTTGGAGCGTTAAGAAATGTTGCAGAATCATGATTTCCGCCAGTAATAACTATTTGCTTACAGCTTGTGGTGAGTAATCTGCCAAGAAAAGAGTAGTAGAGTTCCTGTGCGTATGTTGGAGGGGTTATTGTATCAAAAATATCGCCGGCTATCAGCAGTGCATCGATGTGGTGATTCCTGATCTGGTTTTCCAGCCAGGAAAGGAAGAGGATATATTCATCATATCTCTTGTGATCTTTCAGTTGTTTCCCCAGGTGCCAGTCAGAAGTATGCAGCACGGTGAATGGTTTCTTTTCCTGATTCTTTTTCAATTCAGACTCCTTCTGTTCATTCTATCTCATGAGTGTTGTGTGGTGGTGATTCGCCTGCTATGGATAAAGAGTAATTTTTACCCTGCCAATATGGTAAGTTCACTTCTGAATTCAAAGAGGCAGGAACCTCAGGGAACAGTCCTTATTATATTAAAGCTCCTGTTACATTTAATTACAATCACTTACACCCCCGTGACTCATCTTACATCATCTACTTCCATATTTGAATCAGAAATTATAAACAACATCAACGAAACGGAGTCATCTTATGAAACAGTATACAGCAATCATCGTTATGGCACTGGCAGTTTCCAGCATCCTGTTTGGTCAAACCGTTGTAAATGGAAAAAGCTTATCAGTGAAAGAAATCAGTAACCTCAACAATTGTATTGCCTCTGAGAATACAGGTGTGAAAGAGTGGGGTATTTATCTGGCAGGTAAACACAAGGTTGAAGAAAGTGTCGAAACACTTACCGAAGCATATAAAAGCACTTCATCTGTTTCTTTGAAAAAGCGGGTACTCTTCTCTCTGTATCAGATCAACACCGAAAAGAGCCGGACTGCTATCTCTGATATCACGATTCACGAGGAGTCTGTGCCCCTGAAGAGACTGTGTATGGCTATGAACAGCATACCTGATGACAACTACACCGCCGGATTGTAACAATCTCCAGAGTCAGAGCCGGTACCACCATTTGACCGGCTCTGCTCTGCTTCTTAGTCATTACAGATATAGATTTCTCCATACGGTGCAGATGTTTCATCTGAAATACCGAAAAACATTCCAAAGAGATCATCTTCATAAATAGTAACCTTTAAGTATCCGCTGAAACTATCTTTCCCGGCGTCAATACAGAATCTGTCATCATAGGGATGGATTGAAATCGTGTGATCTCCATATCCTTCAACGTACTTACCAGCAAACGTACCGCTCCAATAGGTATTTGATTCAACTTCAGCCCGATACCCGCAACCGGCAAATAGTATGGTTGCTAGTATCCCAAACAGGAATATTCTTTTCATTGTATAACCTCTTCCAAATAAATTAGTGATAGAACCTGAACCCAACCCTCATCATCATACCCGACATATCAAACGTTCTTTCAAAAACTCTCTTGATACCGTAGCGGGAATCATCAACTTCATATTCCCAGGAGGGATTAGAGTGATGATACGTCAGTTCACCAAATACCTCAGTATTGCTGCCAGTTCCGAATACAACACCGGCACCGATTCTCCAGTTAAAATCGAATGCTCCGGTAAACTCGCTTTCGCCGGTATTCTGAAAATTTCTATAAAATATAAGCAGGGCTTCTGCACCTATCCCACCTGTTACAAAAACAGCAGAACGGTTTCCAAATGGGAAACGCCCCGTTGCAGTAACCATCACAGGAAAGCTGTGTACATTGGTTTTTGCACGGAGTTCATTGATTGTACCACCGGGGATTCCGTAAATTGCGTTGAATTGCTGCTCAAGCCCGCGGTCAACGTAGTTCTTATGAAACCAGTCGATACTCCATCCGATATCAAAGTTACGGTCGAATGCCCGCCCGCCTTCATATCCGATGATGAATCCCTGCTCCATTGCAGACGGAATAAACAATCCCAGCTTTACAGCATTCAGAGAGGGCTGCGCATAAAGATGCGAGCCGGTGAAGAGTAGTAAGAATAGTAGTGTCTTTTTCATTATGAACCTCAATTTCTGCTTGTATTCCAAATACTGTACCAAACCTGTGCACTGGAACACACAAAGCAGAAACACACACAATAGAGGATAAAAAAGTTATGTTTTACGGATTTTTGAAAGCTTTTGGATAGAGTGACAGAAATCACACGATCACATTCGGCTTCTCCGGATAGCCGGAGACCTGTTTGAAAGAATAGACAGATTGTAGTAAACTGAGGACAGAATGCGTAATGAAAAAATCACTATTTTACTTACTGTAATATTTCATTTCATGTGATGTACAACCCTGTTCGAAAAATCCTTGTTTTTTTAGTGCTGATTTTTGTGGTTCCGAGTATAATCTTTTTAATACTCGAACTCGATACGCTCTCTGGTGGTGAAGAAACCATCGGTGCCATCTATGATAATCAGCTTAATGCCATTCTATTCTCTGTAAATCAATACACTAATGATGTTGTTTCTGATTGGGTGAATGTACTTGACTATGAACTGATCAGGCAATCAGGCAATCCCGATGCTATCTCGGCTGATGGCATAAGACGCTTTTTCGGCAACAACTACTCTGTGCAGCATTTGTTCATCGCTGGCGAAGATAGTATTTACCAGCATTCCGCCGGTACCTTTGCTATAGGGAAGAAAACAATCGACAGTGTGATACTGGCAAAACAGCATGAGATCCGGAAATTGTTCAGCTTCCGCCGCGGGGGGTTTACCCAGCCTCTTCCCATTCCAGGAATCCCATCCCGAGAATTCACCCTCTTCATTGCTGCTCTGGAGCCACGAAATGGAAAAGAATTTACTTGTGGATTCATCACCGATACACGCACCTTTGCCAGTCAATACCTGAAACCGAGGATTGATGAAATTGCACAGGATAAATTTATCATTGCAGTCTTTGATTCAGCAGCAGGCACGATTGCAGTGACTACAGATGCGGTTCCAATTACCGGTTTACGTCAAAGTAAACCGCTCTGGTTACTTCCCCAATTTTCTGTTGGCATTGAACTAAAAGGTGAAACGGTTGAAGAACTCGTTAACAGCAGAACCAACAGAAGCCTGATCCTCACGGTCATTCTTATTCTGGTGCTCCTTGCAGGCGTCATCGTTGTATTCATTAATATCCGGAAAGAATTGCTGCTTGCAAAAATCCGCTCTGAATTTGTTGCTAACGTGAGTCATGAACTCAGGACTCCCCTGGCGTTAATCAGTATGTACGCTGAGACGCTTGAAATGGGCCGCTTTAAAACTGAAGCTAAGGCGAAAGAGTATTATAGCATCATCAGCAGCGAATCCCGAAGACTGAGTAACATCGTAAACAGAATTCTTAATTTTTCAAAAACGGAATCCGGAAAACGTACATACCACTTTGACAGTGTGGATGCATCTGCTCTTATTCATTCAGTGTGCGAAACCTATCGACATCACCTTGAGAGCAACGGTTTTCAGTTTCAATGTGTATCTCCTCCTGAGGAGGTTACTATCTCAGCCGACAGGGATGCTCTCACAGAGTGTATTATCAATCTGATTGACAATGCGCAAAAGTACAGTGACAAAACGAAAGAGATTGCTGTCACTCTCACCGCTGATAGCAATAAAGCAATTATTGAGGTTGCCGATAAAGGCATCGGAATACCCGGTGAATACCAGAAACGGATATTTGAAAAATTCTTCCGTGTACCCAGCGGTTCAGTGCACAATACAAAGGGCGCTGGTCTTGGGCTAGCCCTCGTGTTCAGTATCATAAAAGCCCACTCAGGAACCATTGCACTCAAAAGAGAACCAGGATCCGGAAGTACATTTACAATCACCCTGCCCCTGCTATCAAATCAAAGAAAGAAGGAGATGCATCAGTGAAAAGAATTCTTATCGTTGAAGATGAACTCAATATGCGACTTGGGCTCAAGGATAATCTCGAATTTGAAGGATATGAGGTTGAAACGGCAGCTGACGGTGCCGAGGGCCTCGCTGTGGCAACTGAAAGTACATTTGATCTGATTGTACTTGATGTAATGATGCCAAAGATGTCAGGGTTTGATGTATGTAAACAGTTGCGTACAAAGGGCATCACAACACCCATCATCCTGCTGACTGCCAAAGGAGAAGAGATAGACAAAGTCCTCGGACTGGAACTGGGCGCCGATGACTATATCACAAAGCCATTCAGTCTGCGTGAGCTGCTTGCACGTATCAAGGCAATCCTCAGACGTTCTGAAAGCGCACCTCAAAAGTCCGGTATCGATCAGCCGGTACTCATTGGTAAGTTAGAAGTTACCTTTGCTACCTATTCAGTAAGCTGTAATGGTAAGGATGTTCAGATGTCGCCGAAAGAGATTGATGTGCTGCGGTATTTATGGGAAAACCGCAACAAAGCTGTGAGTCGTGATGATCTGTTGAATAATATCTGGGGGTATGATGAGAATCCCACAACACGTACTGTCGATAACTTTATAGTCAGAATCAGGCAAAAGATAGAAGCTGACCCAAACCATCCAAAGATTATCCTTACTATCCATGGTGTGGGCTATAAATTGATTACGGAATAAAAAAGCACTGCCTGTTACATCTTATTACAACTTGTAACTGGTTCGTGACCCCTTACACATTTTCTACCTGTAGTTTTACTCCAGAGGTTTTTCAAAATAACAACCAACACCCTGGAGGATACAATGAAAAAGATGTTAACAACCGTTTCCGTAGTCCTGCTCGTATTATTGAGTATGCAAAACGGATTTGCCCAATCTTCAGTAAATCATGCCCGGTTTAAGAAACAATCGCTGCAAAACCTGGAGATGGGCATTACCAGCCAGAATGATGGAGTCAGAAAGAGTTCGATCTACCTCGCTGGTAAGTACAGGATCGCCGAATTGGTTCCGGTACTTTACAGACAACTGCTTCAGGAAAAAGATACTTTCAACAAGCGGCTTATCCTTCTTTCCATCTATCAGGTTGGTGATTATTCAGCAATCAACAAAGCTTGCTGTGAAGGATTAAAGGATACGACACACAGCGTCAGACACTTGTCTGCTGCCATGCTGCTCGAGATTCAGAACACAAAGCTTGCTTCTGAGTAGTGCTGTTACATTTTGTGACAACTTATTACAAAACAATGATATTCGATAACTGCTGAAAGCATACTTTTGTATTAATATGACCTTTATACGACAAGTAACATACCTGATGCTGCTGACCAGCTGGTTCTTTATTACTGCTGCACTTGCTGCACAAGAATACAGAACCATTGCAGACCTTAATGGCTGGTGGAAGTTTTCTATTGGCGATGATCAGGCCTGGAGCAAGCCCTCTTTTAATGACAGTGATTGGGATGGGATTAATGCACCCGGAAACTGGGAAGACCAGGGATACTACGGGTATAATGGTTATGCATGGTACAGAAAACAAGTTTACCTGCCTGAACAGGCAAAAGGAAAGTCCCTGTACCTGGCGATGGGCTATATCGATGATGTTGATCAGGTCTATTTCAATGGTACGCTTATCGGCAGCAGCGGTAGTTTCCCTCCCTACTACCGGACTGCGTATAATGCACACCGCTTGTATGCAGTTCCGCAGGAACTGTGCAATTTCAATAGTGGAAATACAATCTCTGTCAGAGTATATGATGCACAACTCGGTGGTGGTATTATGTCAGGTAATCTGGCTCTTGTTTTCAAACCGGGTGAAATGGTTCCTGATCTATCGCTCGCAGGAGCATGGAGATTCAAAGCAGGTGACAATAGGGAATGGGCACAACCGGGAACGGATGATAATGGCTGGAGTCTGCTAACCGTGCCTGGATTCTGGGAATCCCAGGGTTACCAGCATTATGATGGATTTGCCTGGTACCGTAAATCGTTTACCCTGCCCCGTAACCTCTCTAATCAGCAACTGATGATGGTGTTCGGAGCAATTGATGACCTGGATGAGGTCTATGTAAATGGAGTACGGATTGGTGGTACGGGGGATATTAAGGATAATTTCAATGACAACTATCCCGGAAATGAATACAGGGAGTTCAGAGCGTACGCTATTCCTGCCAATCTGCTCAATACCAGCAAGCCAAATATTGTGGCTGTAAGAGTTTTTGATAAATATGCAGACGGGGGCATCTACCGCTCACCCGTAGGTATTATCACCCAGCAGCGGTATCTCCAGTTTTGGCGTAAACGCTGATCACCCCTCAGTAAATCATATCATTTTTTTTTGTATCTTTACAAAAACATCTTCCTACAAAAAAAGATAATGTATGAACTGTCCCGTTTGCACATCCCCTCAAATTATCATTGAGTTCAATGAAACCGAACTGGATTATTGTCCTCAGTGTATGGGGGTCTGGCTTGACGCCGGCGAACTTGAGACCCTCATGGATGACCGTGAAGCAGCACAAAAAATACTTGCATCTTTTCACCACGCTGAATCACCCGAGAAAAAAGTCCCGTGCCCAAGATGCGGCAAAAAAATGGAAAAAGTAACAACCGAATCCAATAAGAAAATTGTGGTCGACCGCTGCACTTCTGGTCACGGATTGTGGTTCGATAAGGGTGAAATTCAGCAGATTATTTCTGAAGGAAGCGGCGAAGTGCAGAAACCGGTAGTCCGGCAGTTACAAGAACTTTTTGGTTTTAACAACAACATACATTAAAGGAGTCCAGAATGGAATGGATTATTCTCATCGTTGTTATCGTGGTCATCGTGTTTTACGTTATATCTCTCTACAACACGCTCGTGAAACTCCGTAACATGGTGAAAAATGCCTGGTCGCAGATTGATGTGCAGCTAAAAAGACGGCATGACCTGATTCCGAATTTGATTGAAACTGTCAAGGGGTATATGACCCACGAGCGGGAAACCCTGCAAAATATCACTAATACCAGAAGCAAAGCA
>JAEXTR010000253.1 GCA_023406915.1 Bacteroidota bacterium | reverse complement strand
ACTGATCTCTATCTGATGAACCTTGAGACCAGGGAGGTCAGAAGACTCACAGCACACAAAGCTGGTGATTCTGGTCCGGTATGGAGCCCTGATGGAAAAAAGATCGCATTCTTCTCAAAACGCGATGATGATGAGTCCGCATTCCTCTATGTAATTGATCCCACAGGAGGTGAGGCTGAAAGAATGATCACTGCACCAAACGGGCTCTATTCTGTCAAATGGTACCCCGATGGGAAGTCAATCTGCTTTGCTACTAATATCCTTCCCGGGTTCGAGGATGACCCCGAAGGATTTACCAAAGAACTGAAAAAAAGAAAAGACAACAAAGTCACTGCTAAAGTCAGCGAAAACCGTCTCTACCGTTACTGGGATAGCTGGTTGACAGATGGTTTTGTTGCTCAACTGTTTCGGTATGACCTCGAATCCGGAAAAACTGCTCCCCTCACTCCCGGGTGGGATAGACTTCTCTCCTACGATATGGGTAGCGTTTCCTATGATATCTCGCCCGATGGAAAAAATATTGTCCTTTCGGCAAATACCACTTCAGCTCCCTATACTGAAGTCTTTAATTTTGATCTCTACCAGATTTCTGCGGTGAGTCCAACAAAGTCTGCTGATGCAAAGAATCTGACCTCCCAAAACAAAGGTGACGATTCAAATCCTCAGTTCCTTCCTGATGGCAGACTCTCCTATGGTGAACAAAAAGACCCCCGCAAACAGGCTGAAAATGTAAAAGTCGTTTTGCTAAACCTTGCCACCGACGAAAGGATAGAACTGACTCATAACATAGACCTTTCGGTGAGCGACTGGTCTTTTGATGAGACAGGTAAACAAATGTTCTTTATGGCAGAGAAGAATGCAGGTAACTGGATATTCTCATTACAGACAGATGGAAAAGGGTTAAAGGAAGAGTTTACATCTGCCACAAATTCAGGTCTTACCTATGCAAAAGGAAAGCTCTACTTTCTGCACCAGAATTTTTCGATGCCGAATGAACTCTTCTGTCTTGACCTGAAATCCGCAAAGGCAGAACAACTTACACATTTGAATAAACCACTGCTGGATAGCATCAGTTTTGGTAAAGTAGAAGAACTCTATTTTGAAGGTGCAGATAACAAGCAGGTTCAGATGTATGTTATTTATCCGCCTGATTTTGACCCTGCCAAGAAGTATGGTCTGCTTCATCTGATCCATGGCGGACCGCATGGTGCATTTTCAAATGATTTCCATTACCGCTGGAATGGTCAGCTCTTTGCATCCATGGGATACGTGGCAGCAATCGTCAACTTCCACGGGTCAACTGGTTTTGGTGAGGAATTTGCTGAGTCTATCGTTGGTGCACATGGTGATAAACCATTCACCGATATCATGAAGGCAACAGACTTTTTGCTGAACAAGTATTCTTTCTTAGATGGGAACAAACTTGCTGCGGCTGGTGGCAGTTATGGCGGTTATCTGGTGAACTGGATTGCCGGACATACAGACCGTTTCAGTGCGCTGATCTCACACGCAGGTGTGTATAACTTCAAGGGGCAGTTCGCTTCTGACCTTACGCACTTCCGTGAAGTATCCTACGGCGGCTCCCCCTGGTCCAATGCTGATCAATTAGATAAATACAATCCTGCTGAATTTGCACACAATTTCAAAACACCCATGCTCATTATGCATGGTGAAAAAGATTATCGCGTGGTGATTACACAGGGATTGGAATTATATGGTGTGTTACAGGGGAAAGGAGTACCAAGCAGATTGGTATATTTCCCGAATGAAAACCATTGGATATTGAGTCCCCAGAATTCAATTTACTGGTTTAAAGAATTTAAGGACTGGCTTGATCGCTGGCTAAAATAATATTCCTAATGCTTTGGGAAGGTCAGCTGTATGGTTGTACCTTCCCCAAGCTTACTGAAAACTTCAATCGTGCCGTTGTTCTTTTCAACAAAATCTTTGCATAGGATTAACCCGAGACCGCTCCCTTTTTCGCCCGCTGTTCCGATCCCCGAGACTTTTTTATCCAGCCTGAATACACCCTGAACATCCTCATCCGTCATTCCAATACCATCATCCTTTATCTGAATGAGTACATGCTCCTCATCCTCACGCGCTGATATAGCTATACTCCCCCCGCGTCCGGTGAACTTAATTGCGTTCGAGATCAGATTCCGCATCACTGTTTGCATCATGTTGAAATCAGCATAAATCATTACCATCCGTGGTACTTCCATGGTGAGTCCGATTTCTTTGTTTCTTGCCGTAAGTTCAAGCGGGGGAATAATCTCGTTAATAAATGCGTTCAGATCGATCAGTACACTACGTACCTGCATGGTGCCGGTCTGTGACCTTGACCAGTCTAGAAGATTTTCTAAAAGCGCATATGCCTGATTCGAGGCGTTTTTAATAATATCACTATACCTCAGCATCCGCTTTTTGTCATCATTGATAATGCTCTCACTCAGAATGGCTGAGAGGTTGATGATATGATGGAAAGGATTCTTGAGATCATGTGCAATGATTGAGAGCAGCATATCTTTCTGGGCATTCAGTTCACGCTGGTTTTTCTCCGCTTCGGTCAGTCGGGTGTTAAGTGAAAGCAGATAGTTGTTCAGCTGTCCGAGCGCCATTTCATGCTTTTTGGTTTCAGTGATATCTCTTCCAATCCCAATAATCTCTTTAACTTTGCCCTGTTCATCTATTATGGAAGAATCACTCCACGCAAGCCACCTCCAGCCATCCACCGTGTACGCACGTTGCTCAATATACGTTTTATATGGTGGAACGTAGAGTAACTCCATCTTCTTATTAGTTTCTTCGCGGTCATCCTCATGTACCAGCGGGATAAACGGTCTGCCCAAAAGCTCTTCACGTGTTTTACCGAACATAGCCATATATGCCGGATTAACGTAAATAAACTTCCCTTCAGTATCAACCTTTACGATCAGGTCTGATGAGTTATCAACCAGAATCCTGAATGTCTCTTCTGATTCCTTAATGACCTGGCGTGTGATGACTTCATTCGTGATGTCAAAAGCAATTCCCACCGCACCCACAAGCTGATTGTCTGCGTTGATCAATGGTGAATAAAAGGTGTCAAGATGCAGTCCGTTTACCACAACAGTCTGGTGTAGTTTACCACCCTGTAAAGATGTTTTTAGTCCCCGGATGATATCCGGATAGTCTTTGTACATCTCGAGTGCCGAGAGTCCGACAACCTGCCCCGGACGGAGACCGATCAGCCGAAGTCCGCTACCATGCGAGAAAGTAAAAATCCCTTCTGTGTCAATAGCATACATGATCATCGGAAGGTTTTCAGCGATAAGGTCAAAAATTGATTCCCGGCGGGTAAGCTCTTCTTCGGCAAGTACCCTCTCTGTCACATCCCGCGCAATCCCCAATACGGCAATTTTTTCGCCTGAATATGGAATCAGAGTAGATTTTACTTCCAAAAACAAAAACTCACCGGTTTTCTTTTTTACCTTATAGATAAATGCTGGCGCTGAAGTAGTCTGATGCAGAAGGTCCTGGGAATTTTTAAATGCTAACTCAACCTGGGATTCATCAAGAATATCAAAGAAAGTTACGTTCCCAAAATCTTCTTTCTGGTACCCCATCAGCTCAAGAGCTGCCGGATTAGCTTCGTAAAACACTCCCTGCATATCATGAATGTAGATACACTCAGGCGAGTGCTCAAAGAGTGCACTGTAACGCTGTTCAAAATCAGACTGTGTTGGAGGAAGTTGAACCAGAGTGTTGTTTACGAAACCCTGCTCCGTTCCCATGAAACAGTCTGTCACCAGACTCGGATACAATGTGATCCTGCGCTTTAATTCAAGCTCCAATATCACCGTGAGGGCTGCAAGTTCTTTCTTACCTGGAAGCTTTAAGTCGGAAACGCAGAGAAAATAAAGGCTGAAATCCTGTAGCGGATTAATACTGAGTAAACAGGCTCTTCCGGTAAAGACTGATGTTTCAGAAGGGAAGCAACCAGATAGGCTGCGGGATGGGATGATACTGACTTTGCCCTTTTTATTTTTTGAAGCGGTTTTTGATAGAAGAGCAGTCAGGGAACTGGTTTCTCTGAATGTGAAATTGCCTGTCGAATGAAGCGCTATTTCAACGAATTCTCCTGTACCAACCCTAACATAGAGATAAGCTGCAGAAAATGGGAAATTTCCGCAGATTGACTTCAGCAACTGACCGAAATAATTACTACCGGTTTCAGTGGTTGATATACTATTAAGATTATCAAAAAACGCTAACATACAATCCAAATTGATTGAAAAACGCTTAAAAAGCTGTATTTCCCCTTTTACCTTTGAAAATTTAGTCAAAACCTGAGAAAAATAAAATAGTTCCATTTCACGAATTTTAAAAAAAGTGCACTTTTTTTAAGGTTTTGCCCTAAACTAAAGTTTCGTTCTTCCGATAATGATGGTAGGAAAGTACCCTTTTTTTCACGGAGGAAGCAATGAAAATCGGTAGTTATACAACCGGGCTGGAGGCAATTAAGCCTTCCGAGTCGAAGGACAGACTCGGGGCAAGCCGGAGAGTCAGCAAATCTGATCAGCTGAGCATCTCGAATACCTCCAAAGCGTTTATGAAGCTTGAGAATTTTCTCAATCTCGGACGCCCTGACCGCCTCAATACTGATGACCTTTCTGATGGTGAGCGTGATGAGTTTTTAAAAATGCTCTCTGCTCTTCTGAAGAAGGGAATCGTTGGGTTTGAGGAATTGGAAGTGAATGGTAGAAAAGAGAAACATTATATCGTTACTCAGATTGGTGATGCCCGTCTGCGTGGCGCTAAGCTATATCGTAAACGCTGGTATGATGAAGTTGGCTGACGCTTACCCTGGTTGTCAGCCTTTCCCATCTCTCTGATTACTCACACAGTGTCCTTGCAATTACATGCTCAATATGTCAGATTGGGCATCTACCCTGTAAAAATACTCCAAAATAATCACATTATGCACTAAAGTAACTCCGTACCATGTCCGATAATGCTGGTAGAATGGATAAAAGTAGTTTTCATAGCATCTCCAGCCTTTTTCTGGTTATTGACCGGATAGGCAAATCAATCGGCAAGTATCGGGAAGCGGTTCAATCAGGCTCCGGAAAGCGGCTCTTCATTTTCGAAATCAGCCGTAAAGCTACAAGGCAGGAACTCGATGCCATACTTAAAGAACTCCATGGCCTGGAAAAGGAATACCAGACTGCCTTCGCTGACGCAAAGGAAGCTTTGATCCTTTTTATGTTTGAGGTGTACCCTGCGTTGGTGGAATATCCACGCCTGATCAGTGAAACTATTGCTGGTTTGGAACTTCACGCAAGGATATATCTCAAGAGCAATCGTCAGGAATTCTTCGATTCTGATCATGAAAGAGTATCGCTGAAAAATGAGAGTGAAGAGTTTTTACGGGTGATGGATTCCTGTTCTGAACTGGGCGATCTGTTATACAGGTCGTTTCAGAACAATGACAGGCAGTATGTATCTTTGTCATAACCACATACTGCCCATCAGTCTTATGATTCTTTCTTTGGAAGGTCTTTTTTTAGACGTTTCGTCCTTTTTAGCTCTTCTCTGAGCACATATTCAATCTGTCCATTAAGACTTCCCAAGTCATCCTTCGCCCATTCGTTCAATGCCTTCCAGACCTCAGGATCAATCCGAAGTATTATCTGCTTCTTTTGAGCCATTAATACAGTGAACCCGCGTTAACAATCGGTTGTGTTGCCTTGTCTGCACAAAGCACAACCAGTAAATTGCTTACCATTGCTGCCTTGCGCTCTTCATCCAGGGTGACGATATTCTCACGCTGCAGTCTTTCCAGTGCCATCTCCACCATTCCCACAGCACCATCAACAATCTTGGTCCGCGCCTCAATTACTGCCTCTGCCTGCTGACGTTGCAGCATTGCATGGGCAATTTCAGGTGCATACGCCAAATGGTTGATCCGTGCCTCTTCAATCAGTACTCCGGCTGCCTGAACCCGCTCCTGGATCTCTCTGCACAAATCCTGGGAGACTTCTTCCTGTGATGCGCGCAAACTTACTGTCTCAGTCTCGGTACTGTCGTACGGATATGATGTTGCCAGGTGCCTTACAGCTGATTCTGATTGTACCTGTACATAGTCAACGTAGTTTTCTACGCTGAATAATGCCTCAGCAGTGTCCTTCACTTTCCAGACGATGACCGCTGATATTTCAATCGGGTTCCCTTTTTTGTCATTCACCTTCAGCTTCTGACTGTCAAAGTTGCGGGAGCGGAGCGATATCTTCTTTTTTGTGTAAAATGGATTGGTGAAATGGAAACCGCTCTCTTTTGCCGTTCCCTTGTAGTTTCCGAAAAGGAGCAATACAATCGCTTCGTTTGGTTCAAGTACATAGAACCCTGCCATCAAAAAGAAAGAAGCAATAAAAATAAAAATTGAACTCAGCAGAAGTGCGAGACCTGAATCCCCATTACTAGCTTCAAGGGAAATAATACCAAATACAATTCCGACAATGCTTCCAATAAAGACTGCAATGGTTACAAATAACGGAATCCACCCTTTTGCGGTGTGCTTGGTAATTTCTGGAGTCATGTTTGTGTCCTTTATGATGTGATATCAAAATGATATCATAAACTAATCATCTTGATATTTAAAGTCAAGGGCTTTTTTTTGGATAGATAAATCGGTTCGCCTGAAATTTTGGTGGCAAATTTACTGGAAGCATAAATTAAGTTGAAATAATTGCCAATACTCATGACAATTCTACTGATAATATCATGTATGTGCGACCTGCTACGGGGTCGAATTATGCTTTTTGCGATAATACTATAAATCTTCGATCCCGCTGGGATCGGTACCGAGCAATCTAATTACCATTTATTCGCAACGCAAGTATCAGTAGATTGTTGAAATCCGCCGGAGGCGGAGGCGGATGATGAGTCAGGTACTGATCCGTCAGCTGACGGATCAAAGATTTATAGAAAAAAAATCGAGAGAGGGTGTTCCGACCCCATAGCGGGTCGCACCTTTTTCGGAGTTTGACAAATTAAGCTTAGAGCCTCAATTAATATTTGCCACCGAATTATCAAGTGATCCATTAACTCAGCAAAAACAAAAAAGGGTGCCAGCATGATGCCGGCACCCTCAAAAAAGGAAGGAGGTCTGTTTATTTCTGGCTGATATTCAGAGCATTATCCAGATCTGCGATAAGGTCATCGGCATCTTCAATACCCACTGAAAGACGGATCAGTCCATCGGTGATACTTGCTGCCATTCTTGCTTCTTTCCCCATCGTGAAATGGGTCATGCTGGCAGGGTGCTGGATCAGAGTCTCTACTCCACCCAGGCTCACTGCAAGCTGGCAGAGTTGAACAGAATTCATCACTTTTTTACCAGCCTCAATACCGCCCTTTACTTCAAAGGTGATCATACCGCCAAAACCCTTATGCTGCTTCAGTCCCAGTTCATACTGTGGATGTGAAGGTAGACCGGGGAAAGTGATGGTTTCAACTGCTGGATGCTTCTCAAGGAATTGCGCAATCTTCAGTGCATTGATGGAATGTCTTTCCATTCTCAGTGCCAGAGTCTTAATCCCACGATGCACCAGGAATGAATTGAAAGGATCAATAACACCGCCAAATTGATTCAGGTGTTTCCGCATCAGGGTGTACATGGCTTCATCTTTTACTACAATAATGCCGGCAACTACATCTGCATGTCCGTTGAGAAATTTTGTCATACTGTGTACAATAACGTCTGCACCTAATGCAAATGGCTGCTGCAAAATGGGAGACATAAAAGTATTATCAACAACCATCAGGGCGCCATGTGCATGTGCGATCTGAGCAATTGAGCCAATATCCGAAACCGACAACGTTGGATTACCCGGAGTCTCAATATAAACAACCTTAGTATTTGGTTTAATGGCTTGTTGTACTTTTTCGGTATCAGAGGTATCTGTAAAAGTAACCTCAATCCCATATCTTGAAAGAATAGTGTTGATCAGGGTGGTGGTGGGACCATAGACTGCTGCTGAACATACCAGATGGTCGCCCGCGGAAAGTAAAGCACCAAGGACAGTGTGTATTGCACCCATACCGCTTGCACAACCAAGTGCCTTATGACCACCCTCGAGCGCTGCTACTGCATCTTCCATTGCATTAATCGTTGGATTGCTCATCCTTGTGTAGATATGACCCTTTTCTTTTCCGGCAAACAGTGCTGCACCGTGATCAGAAGAAGTGAATTTAAAGGTTGATGTTTGACAAATCGGGGGAACCACTGCACCATATTCGTTGTCCGTTATTCCGGCATGAACACATTGTGTTTCTGGCTTGTGGTGTGTGTTATGTGACATAAAGTTGATTTCCGTTTAATGAAATAATACTCATATTCTGATATTTATTATTGAAACATAAAAAAAAGTGAAACGGTATCCAAAGCACTACAGGTTTGGAAGCGCAAATCCTTGCCAGGATGATCCTGCCTTCTGGTTGGGTGAAGTCAAAGGCATACCAATTGAAGAAATGCCGTTTGGAAGTAAATTCGCCTTGTATTGTCCGCCGGTGCCGTCTGTGGAAAGGTCAGCACCATCAATGCCCTTATTATCACTGATGAAACAACTTAATATGTCAAACTCAGAGACGGAAATGTATCTGGCGTACCGGCTGAATGCGAATTGTTTATTCCCTCTCAGGTTGGAATCAAACAGTACAAACCGTTCACCATCAAAACTGACACCGTTCCCGCCGTTGTAAGATACTTCACACTCTGTAAGTGATATTGTATTTGGGGTAGAGGATACAATTGGTGAAGTACGTATGACCGTAATGCCATCAATCCTGTTCCTGATTATGGATGTCTTCCTTAGACTGTAAAATCCATCAGACTGTTGCATCACAATGCCCGACTGACTGCAATCCCTCACGGTGAGCTCCGTGGTGATCAGCTTTGCATCACCGGCATTTGTCCTTTCAATGATGATTCCATAATTGCAACGCTCAATGATACCATTGTATATCTGAAGAAATGGCGCCTGGATACCCACATCACAGTCTCTGATGACTATACCGCTGATTTGCAGACTGCTGTTGTAACCTGTATTGCTATTCCCAAGTGTTATTCCGTTCTTTGCACGTGATATGATAACATTATTCAGTATAAAGCTCGTGCCTAACTCTTCCTTTTCAAAGATGATTCCGTTCCAGTCTCCTTGTGAAACAAGAACCTCACCCGCAGTAAACCGGATGGGTTCAATCTCTGTACCTTTTGCAGTTAGATTAGCTTTTGCCGGTATGCGCAGCGCAGTGTTGGGAGCGAAACGGAGCTCAGCACCGGGGGCGATGATGAGGTGTGCCCCCGATAATAGTTGCAGGTCAGAGGTAAAATAATAGGGGCTGTTCGCAGCAGTCAGTACCGTATCCTTACTGAGGTAAGCAGCAGTAAAGTTGGTTCCTTTTTGCATCGATAGGGTCACGGAAGTATCTTTATACGGAATGGTGATTGCCTGACTGTGCTTTAGGTATCCTGCGGCTTCTGACCAGAGAGTCCTGTTGCCAGGAGGAACGGGATACAGCCGCACGATGCCATTCATATCAGTAGTACCGCTCACTGAATCTATATGTACGGTAGCATTCTTAACAGGATTGCCATTTTCAGCATGCCTGACGAGTAAGGTTACCGTGACTCCCGATCCGGCAGGATAGAGGTAAATTGTCTCTTTGAGAATCTTCCCTTCCTGAATATAAAACTGCCTGACTTGTTCAAAAAATTGCTCTTTGTAAAATGTAACAGTAACAATACCTGGCTTGAGCTTTGGCATGTAAAAAGAGCCATCACTTGCTGTAAGCTGTGAAGAATTCCCCATGGATACAGTAACCCCCTGCACAGGAGCATCAGTATCAGGCTGCAGTACTATGCCTTGCAACGTTCCGGTAGTATTGGGTGATACCGGATTTTCATCCTTCGTACATCCTGAAAGTAGCAGTAATAATCCGAGAACCAGATAGCTGCAGTTCTTCATAATGTCCTGTAAAAAAGTACCGGTTGCAGCGGGTACTGCAACCGGATTGAGTTATTGAATAGGTAATCCGGGTGTACTGTCAGCTCAGTAGGTATCCATATCAGCAAACAGTTCGTTGATGAATCGGAATTCCTCATCGGTGAGGGGTGCATCAGCCAGTGCCAGATTCTTCTCAACCTGTTGCTGGTTTCTGAATCCGGGAATCACGGCACCCACTACCTTGTAATGCAATAAATACTGCAATGCTGCCCGTGAAAGTTCCTCAACGCTTCCGCCAAATCGTTCCTTCAGTGCAGTAACTTTTGGTTCAAGTCTTTCCAGATTTTCTGGTGAAAATCTCTTTGAATTCATCCTGTGGTCACCAGGCTCAAAACTCGGGGGATTTGCTTTCGAATATTTACCCAGCAGCAATCCCTGTGCAACAGGACCAAACGCAAAGAATGATATTCCATATTCCTTCATAAGATTACTGGTTGGCGAACCATCAGCTACAAACTTGTCATCAATCGCATTCGCATAGCTTTGCAATGCATCAGGCTTCACCTTAGGGATCAGTTTTTGAAAATCCTGGTGTGAGTAGGCAGACTGTCCAATGAATCTGATCTTTCCCTCTTCCTTCAGGCGATACATCATCGTTACTGCGTCATCCAGGTACTCATCATGATCTCCGAAGTGCCCGTGATGGAAATAGTAAAGATCAATCACATCCCGCTTCAGGTTGATCAGTGACTGCTCGCACTGGTGTCGGATGTGCTGTGGTTCAAAAGCGTGCTGCGCAGTACCGGGGAACCAGCCTACCTTCGTAGCTATAGTGACATCTTTCGTTCTGTCACCCAGAATTTTTGCCAGCATTCTCTCAGCTCTTCCATTGCCATACACATCCGCGTTATCAAAATGATTGACCCCCATATCAATGGCGTAGTGAATTGCGCGGGAGACCTCTGCCTCATCAACATTTGCCCATCCATTTGGCACACCATTCACCCAATTGAGACCTCCGAGTGTCCAGCATCCAAGGCTGATCTCAGAAATCTTTACATCAGTCTTTCCTAATGTTCTGTATCTCATATGTTGTTCCTTTAAGTTCTATTTTTCAGTTGTAAGGTTTTGAATTGCGTTCGTCAGAAATCTGGGCAGCACATGGTGGCGCGTAAACCATATATTATCCGGTTGCTCAAGGTGGGCAACCATCTCACGGTATTTCTTTTCTCCATGCTCCTCCACCACCTGTTTGATCCGTTCCGGTTTTCTGAGATGATAATACATACTTGCAGGATCTGCTTCAGGGTGGAACTGTGTTCCTAGGAATTCCTCCCCAATCCTGAACCCCATTAGTGCTGGCTGATGCGTCATTCCTTCCTGCATATACTCCATCGCAGGTACACTGCCTCCCAGTTCCCTGATCACAATTTCGTTCGGATCAATAACCTGCCAGCTCCTGAAGTCAGCTGCAAAAAAAGGATTTTTAAAACCAGAGAATACCAGGTCCTCTGCACCTTCCCCGGTGAGTTCAACAGGAACAATACCAAATGATTTCGTATGCCGCTCATTTACGGTACCAAACTTGAAATACCTTGCCATGAGTTGGAAGGAATGGCAGATAAAAAACATGTACTTCTTTCGTGACCCGTGACTCTGGTTGTTCTGCACAAGTTTATCAAGCAGCAGAAAATAATCCTTCTCCCACTTTGAACCTTCACCATCAAAAGGTGAACCTGGTCCACCAGATGACAGGTAGATATCATAATCATCGCATGGCACATCATTCAGATATCGTGACTCATGTATTCTATACTCTACAGTTACATCCGTATACTTACAGTCTGTTTCATTCAGGATATCCTGCAGACACCGCATTCCTTGATTGGGTTCGTTGTTGTACAGATCAATGATGGCTACTTTTATTTTTGTGTTTTTCAAATGGGACTCCTTGATCCTAAACTTATCATCCTAAAAGATAAGTATCAGCATGTGAAAAAAGAAATCACTAAATTTGCTCTGTTGTTACTATCACTTTTTGGAATACCTTGGAACAATTTATCTCTCAGGCTGCCGGAAACCTCGCAATCCCGGCAGTTCTCTTTTTTGTAATCGGAATGGCAGCAGCGCTGGTGAAGTCTTCGCTTCACTTTCCTGATGCACTGGTAAAAAGTCTCTCCATTTATCTTCTTATCGCTATCGGCTTTAAGGGAGGCTATGAAATCTCAAAGAGCGGTATCGATGCGGAGATTATACAGTCTGCCCTGCTCTCTGTCACCCTGTCAGCACTGATACCGATATTCGTATTTTTCATACTGAAACTCATCTTCAGGTTTGACACCGTCAACGCAGGGGCACTTGCCGCCCATTACGGATCAGTAAGCGTAGTAACATTTGTAACCGCAACCCTCTTTCTTGAAAAAAGTGGTGTGGCATTCAGCGGCTTTATGGTGGGTATGATGGCACTGATGGAGTTTCCCGCAATCCTGATTGCTATCCTTATGGTAAACCTCTTCAGGAAAGGGGAACGGAGTGGAAAGGGAAGTATGAAGTTGCTGATTCATGAATCCCTAACCAATCAGAGTGTTGTTCTCCTGATTGGTGGAATGGTTACCGGGTATATTACCGGAGAAAGAGGGAAAGACCTGGTAGAAGGTTTCTTCTTTCTGCCGTTTCAGGGTATCCTTGCATTGTTTCTGCTTGAACTTGGATTAGTTGCAGGCAGTAAATTACATGAATTTAAATCAGCAGGATTTCGCTTAGTCGTTTTTGGTATCAGTATGCCCATTTTGGTTGGATTGGTTACTGCCTTTCTTACCGTCCAACTTGGTTTTTCTGAGGGCAATGCCCACCTGTTTTCCGTACTGGCAGCCAGTGCCTCTTATATCGCTGCACCCGCAGCCGTGCGGCTCGTTCTTCCTGAGGCAAATCCATCATTCTATGTCACCGCCTCACTTGCCATAACTTTCCCTTTCAATATTATTGCAGGAATTCCACTTTATCATATCTTTGTTAAGCTCTTTTTGTAGAAAAATAGCTCATTTTCTCATTTTTTGAAGGAAAACAACCTATGAGTATCATAAAAGAATTCAAGGACTTTGCCGTACGCGGTAACGTTGTTGACCTCGCAGTAGGTATCATCATCGGTGGAGCATTTGGCACCATTGTCGGCTCATTGGTAAATGATGTCCTCATGCCACCTATCGGCATTCTTATTGGCGGAATGGATTTCAGTAGTCTGGCAATTCCGCTGAATGACAAGGCTAGCATCAATTATGGTAAATTTATCAACGCAATTATCAACTTCACCATAGTTGCCTTTGCAATCTTTATGCTTGTTAAGGGTATCAATAAGCTAAAACGGGAAACACCTCCTCCGCCACCCGCAGATCCCAAGCCGACACCGGAGCAGAACCTCCTTTCTGAGATTAGAGACATCCTCAAAAACAAAAATTGATTTTCCATATCGGGGCAGACTTATAAGTGTGCCCCTTCGTTTTCTTTTGTTGAAAAAATCCGCACAGAATTCACCTTTTTTTACGAATTACCCTAAACTTCCTTCCTTTTTTTTCGATAATTCTTAAGTATTACTATAAAAGTCCGGCTCAATTTGGACAAGTACTCACATTTTACCCCTTAAAGTTTTACATACCCTTTATAGTTCTATAGGAAAGGAACAGCTATGCGCTGGCTAGATGATATGCCCGTTGGGCAAAAGCTAATCTATGGATTCGGTACCATTATCCTGCTGTTGGCAGTGGTTGGGATTCTCGGAATCCGTTCATCCTCCGTCATTAATGATGATGCGGATATTATTTATGAAAAAGGTTCTAAACCGTTGAAAAGTATCGGATTGATCCTCAATGAGTTTCAGAAAGCAAGCTCCGTGCTTCGTGACTTGGTAACGGTAACAGATCCGGCAGAGAAGAGTAAATTAATTGCCGATCGTCAAAAGATATCGGAAATCATTTCTTATAATTTCAAGGTACTCGATTCAGTATTCGTTGAGGGACAAGGTAAACAACTCCTCACAGATCTTGCTGCTGCAAGAGTTGAGTATATAAATGACATTAAAACCTTTGAAGCGATGGCAGCAGAGGGTAAAAATGCTGAAGCCTATGAATTCATGCGGGCAGGTAAGTTTGTACAATCTGCAAAAGCTGAAGAAAAGGTTCTGCTTGAATTGTTCGATTTCATTTCTTCTGAAAACATTAAGGCGCATGAGAGTGCTGAGAATACACTTGATTCAACCATTGTTCTCATGATACTGGTGATTGCTATTGCAGTTGTCCTCGGCATATTTGCCGCTATGATGATCCGAAAGTCAGTGAATGAGCCCCTGAAGAAGGGTGTCGAGATGATGAAAAAGCTTTCTGGTGGTAATGTCACTGCCCGTCTTCAGATGGAACGAAAAGATGAAATAGGCGATCTTGCCAGATCAATGGATGCTTTCGCAGGAACGCTGCAGGGATTCGTTGGATTGATGCACCAGGTAGCAGCCGGTGATGTATCTGTTCGTGTTGAAAAGCTGGACAGAGACGATCAGATCACACCCGGGCTTACCGCAATCATTGATAACCTGAAAGAACTGATCAGCGAAGCATCAATGCTTACCGATGCTGCAATTTCAGGCAGACTCACTACCCGGGGTAATGTCAGTAAGTTTAAGGGTGCGTATGCTCAGATCGTCAAGGGTGTAAACGATACACTCGACTCAGTAATCCTTCCCGTTAAAGAAGGTTCAGATGTCCTTGAAGTCATGGCAACCGGTGACCTGACCGTAAGAGTGACTGGCAACTATCAGGGTGATCATAAAATCATTCAGAACAGTATCAATAAACTTGGCGACAACCTCTCTGAACTGATACGCCGCGTGAATGAAGCCGTTGATGCTACTGCCAGTGCAGGAAATCAGATATCATCCAGCACAGAAGAAATGGCTGCGGGCGCACAGGAGCAAAGCTCACAGACTTCAGAAGTTGCCTCAGCAGTAGAACAAATGACGAAAACCATCATGGACACTTCTCAGAATGCAGCCCGTGCTGCTCATTCTGCAAAGGAAGCCGGCTCCATGGCAAAATCGGGTGGTGAAGTCGTGAAAGGTACAGCCGACGGTATGCAGCGCATAGCCGAGGTGGTTGAAAACGCAGCTGTCACGGTGAAGAAACTGGGCGAAAGCAGTGATCAGATCGGTGAAATCATTCAGGTAATTGATGATATTGCAGATCAGACTAACCTCCTCGCACTCAACGCAGCTATTGAAGCTGCCCGCGCCGGTGAACAGGGACGTGGATTTGCTG
>JAEXTR010000125.1 GCA_023406915.1 Bacteroidota bacterium | reverse complement strand
GTTGAGAATAGGTACAAAAAAACTCTCGATAATGAACAACTCCAAATAATAAAGCAGGGAGAATAATTGGGCATATAAAAAGAATACCTACCCCTAGGTTTGAGGGACAAAAAGCGAGGCCAATGATATCAACAAAGATATTATCAATTTTTGGCTGATAGAAATTGATTGCCTGTCCAAAAAATTGAAAGGCTTTGGAATAAAAAGTACTCTGGATGGCATCAGTAGGTAATAATACTGATGTTATTGATGATCTGGTTGAGACATAGAGATATTGGGGAGGAATTAGTGGATTCCCAGTTATTGCATAATTATTTAAAAAAAATGGAATTAATCCAGTAATAATTCCTAAAATGCTTGATAAAGCACCTGTTTTTTTATCATCATCCCTGGTATATATCTTCCCTTTAAAAAATGGAATGAATGATAAAAATTTCCATACAATTAAACCTGCTAGTAAGACAGCCCCATACTCAGGGCGTACCCAACACAATAGGCCAGCTACTACAAAAAGGGTGAACCATTTGATTTCTGACTCCTTTACGATAATCTCTGAAAAAATCCAGAATAACACAGTTATGAGAAATGCCACAAGGAGATGGTCTTTAGCAGATGTTGACCAGAAGAAATATGTTGAGCAACAAATAACTGATATTGTTCCAACTAAAGATGTTTTTCTGTCTAATGAAAGATTACGAAAGATGGAATATAACAATGGGGCAATGAGTGCGAAAAAGACTTCATTAGTAAAAATTACTGCTGCTGATTCTATTGGACTATCCTTTATCGAAGCAGGAAATGGTTGATAATAATAGAGATTTATAAGAAATAATCCAAAAAAGAGAAATAAGACTCCCCATGAGATATAATTTGCATTTTTTCTTTGATACTTTCCTGTTAACCAGATAAGAGCTAATAGTGCAGAGATAGAGGCACTAAACCATAACAATAGGAAAAGAAGTCTGAATGTCTCTCCGGACCACATAATAAAGTTCATTGCAGGCAAAGAAAGAAGAGGGAGAAAAAGGCTGTATGCAAGATAATTGCCTCGAACAGAAAAATATGTAGATTTTTCATTAAAGAGAGTGCTTCCATACTTCCCTTCATTAGCAATGAGTTGTGATCCTGTTGCTAACTGGTTCACTTGGTTTACGGTAATCCATTCATCATTCATTAACAAGGCTGGTGCCGAGACTCCGAAAGCAATACAAAATGACAATCCTGCTAGAATAAACATAATAGCAAGATCGGCATTCTTGTATAGGCTTTTGTATTTCATCAAGGTACTATTGGAGTATTAATATATAGGCCATTGTTTCCATCCGCTTATTGTATCTGGCAGAAAGGATAATCTTTTTGTTATGGGATGGAACAGATATTTGCTTGTATGGCTAATCATTCTCACCTTTTGTTCATATTCGGTATTTGGAAATAATCTCCAGGAGAATGAGACAATTGATCAGTTAGAATATGCGAAATCGCTTTATATTGACGGTGATTATAACCGCTCATTTGAAGTAATTGAAAAATTTACTTTGCAACATCCTGATAACGCTTCAGCCTGGAATCTGGAAGGATTAATTTTTCTGGAAAAAGGATCTTACTCTCTTGCTATTGACTCATTCGAGCAGGCATTGAATATCAGCCCTAATGATTCTCGAATTTTAAATAATATTGGTCTTGCCGCGTTTTATCAAGGTGATCTTAATACTGCCGAAAAATTTTATAATCACTCCCTTTCTGAAAATCCCAAAGAAATCAGTACCTATTTTTATTTGGGTCAGGTAAATAATCAACTTGGACAATATGACCGATCTATTGAATTGTTTAAGTTTGTTACGGAAAACAATTCAAATGACACAAATGCTTGGTTTAATCTTGGGGTTGTGTATGAGAAGATCCAGCGAATCGATCTCGCGATCATGGCTTATGAAAATGCAACGAAAATTGATCCGAAATATGCAAAGCCTTGGTTTTCAAAGGGAAGAATCTATACAATTATTGGAAATGATAGTTTGGCGATTGGTCAATTTGAAAATTATACGCAACTTGAACCAAATGACAGTGAAGGATGGTTTTGGTATTCCACAAACCTGAAAAAATTAAATCGGGTTAATGAATCAATAGATGCTTTAAATAAGGCTATTTCCCTAGATCCAGATAATAAGGAGTATCCAAAATATCTTCCGATGTATTCCGGAGTTTATCAAAATACTATTGTTGAGCAACTAATGATGCCCTTATCTCCATTTTTTGTTGGAAGAGTGTTTATTTTGCTTCTTATCTTTGCATTGATCTCTGTACTGCGAAATAAATTATAAAGAAAGAGGTTTGACTTTGAGTATGCGGCCCAAATATGGACATTACCAATTAGAAAGGCTGTTCTTGTAAAAAGAGAGGAGGGTGAACCTATCTTTTTTTACTATCATTTAGGTTCCATACCAAGGAACAGATAGGGACGGTCTTGAATTAAGGGTGATAAGGCACAGTTTTCTTCTCTGTATAAAAGAATAATAACTCGATCAAAACAAGGTTAGTCCTAATCTTTAACGTAAACCGAAAAGTGTCCCTATTATAGAAGAAAAGAAAAAGAGATCACGTCGTAAATTTATAATGTTAAAGGCAAGTTAAAAACTAAATAGATACTCTGTGATATTCTCTGTTACCTTATCAAATCAAAAAAAAGAGATTATATAATTACTCCACCTGCATATCCACTACTCAGAGTCTTGGATACCAGTGTGGATGCACCGACCTTTGGTTTAATTTCAAGAGTAAAGGACGGTTTAGTAGAGCTGGGTGAGGTATCAGTAGTAGCTACATGTGCAACAATTTTTGCACGTGCCCCTGGTTGTAATAAAGTTGCAGATTCATCGACTGAAGTTAATGATGATACCGCACCACCAGCAAGAGTCCACAAATAAGTTACTTCGGTCATCTTCTGTGGCTGTCCACCTTCTGGAACGGAGAGATAAAATGTCAGTTGTGTAATAGTAGCGGCATTACCGTACAGCTGCCCATCAAGCACGAGGTTTGAAGTTGACTGTTTGATACCTGAGTATGTTACTTCCTGTGACTTCTGGGTTGCAAAAAACCCTGCTCCCAACATTACGTAGGAGAATACTGCGGCCACTACGACAAATGCAATCAGAACGATTGCTGCCTCAAGGCCGGAAAATGCTGATTCTTTCTGCATGACAATACTTCCTGTCCGAATCACTCGGACAAATATGTTAGTGGAGGGTATCAGCAATAAAGTTATCCTCTATGCTCAAGTCAGTACAGATCCACCTTGAAAAGAATCTGGTAGATGGTATGTTACAAAGGTAGCAGCCCCTTGAGCTGGTTTTATTTCAATAGTGAACCAACCTCCTGGAACCGGACCTTGAACATCTTTCAATCGAAAGATCCGTTTTTCTCCCGGACGCATAACCGCATCTCCAGGAGCACTAAAATGGTCATGATCAGCAATACCATTGGTTGCATAAGTAAACTGCCTTATAATCGAAGAGTCTACAGAATGCGTATAGACGATAATAAGATCATTTAAATCCTGAGGTTGACCAGTCTCCGGGATAGCAGCACCAAAGGAAACCTCATCAAGTGCAGTTCCCGGGCCACTTTGTAATGAGGCATAAACTCCTCCTTCAATGTAAAGTGTAGATGATGCTAACTTATACCCACTCGTAGTCGTAGTTTTTGTTTGTTCTGAAGCATAAAATCCGGAACTCATCACACTCATCCCGAATACCGCCGCAACCACAACTAATGCAATCACGATAATTGCAGCTTCCAATCCACTAAACGCCTCATCTTTTAAATA
>JAEXTR010000047.1 GCA_023406915.1 Bacteroidota bacterium | reverse complement strand
GAACGGAGCGGTACCACGGTAGGTATCTGAAGAAGGATCAGTACTTGAACCTCCCAGGGGCCCATCCCAGTTAGCATACGGTCCGAAGTTTCTGTTAAGGTCAATACCGTAAGACCCGCCATTATTCTTTCTATTTTTTCTCCACATTCCGCCGCCACTCGGGTTGGTTGTCCGGTTATATTCATACCCATCAGGGTTAACCACAAGCACAAAATATATTTGGCGGTTATCGACAAGATATTTCACCGAGGGATTCGTAGCATAGTTTTCAAGCAGATAATACATATAATACATTACAGCTGTCATACCAGCTGGCTCACGTGCATGAGTCAGACCTGTGTACAGCACTTCAGGTTCAGGTTCATTCTGGTCAGGGTTATCAGAAATCTTTACTGCATAAATGGGTCTGTTTTCAACCGAATATCCAATAATGTATTTAGCAGTAATCAGGTTAGGGTACAGCAACCTCATTGAGTCAAGGCGCTGATAAACCTCGTTCATAGTATAGTACCCACCCATAGAACCATAGCCAAGTCCCTCTACATTATGAAGTCTTTTACTTTCGGCAATGCTATTTTGTTTATCAGCATCTGTCATTTGTGGACGGGCAGCATACTCTTTATACCAGTCATCTATCAACACTGTGACCTGATATGGCAGCAAAGTAAGCCGGTTAAATTCAACGTCCGGGAGAAACACTGTGATGCTCTTATCCTTACCAACAATCCCTTCACCGATTGAGATTCCAGCTAAATTCAGGGTAGCAATATCTCTGGCGGGATCGTTAAGCTGAATACGCACCTGTTTATAGTTCTGTGAATAAGCGGTAACAACCGCAAACAATAAAATGAGAAATGCGAGTTTCTTCATAAATAGTACCTTGAGTGGATGAATTATCACTATAAAATTACGCTAAAAAAATATATCATACTAATAGTTCTTCTGGTTGAATTTAGTGCCTCCCGGAAAGTCACATGCCAGATTTTATTACTTAGCCTGGCGCGGACCAGAACGGTATAAATCCAATAATCACAAAGAGTTACATTGATTTTCCTCAATCTTTACCGTAACTTATTGTGTTGAATTACAATTTTTTCACAATTTTGAAAGTGTCCCGTTGGAAAACGATTTACAAAACACAACCGGCAACAAAGACGAGAACAGCACACCTGTTACTCCACAGCAAACAAAGCCGGCTGATTACAGCTCCCAGGATGCTGAGAATCCGTCAGAGAATGCACGGCGTGATAACAACAGAACCGGATCAGGCAATAACGCCTCCGATGAATCAGATGCCAATACCGCATCTGGAAATGACCGTGATATTAATACCGATGCCAGTACCCGCATAAATAATGATAGTGGTGAGAAAGCAATCGAAGAGGAAACACAGGATTCAGAAGCAAACCAGCGCAACAATAATAGAAGAAATCAGGGAAATCGACGTCAGCAATTTGACAAAAGACAGCAAAGAGGAAACGATCAAAAGAAGAATTTCAAAAGTTCTAAGTTCTCTGCCCGACACTTGTATGATGATCCGGGTGGATCGCTCCGTCCACCAAGTCTTGATAAACCAATTGAAGATGACGATGCACCCGAAATAGTAAACAATTATTCTGAGTTCTCTGACGCTCCGTCAACTGAAAGCAGTATATCCTCAGAAAATGTTGCAGTTGAAAAAAACGAAGACACGTACAGAGCCAGAAAGCCTTTCGTTGCAAAACCTGAAACAGAGGATGAGTCTTCCGAACCCATTGTAAAACCGGTTCGTGAAGAAGTAACCTCTGATCGTGAAGAATCTTTGAACAACAGTGAACAAGTTTCTGATAGTGTAACCGACACACCGGCAATAAAACTGAGCGCTGATTACTCAGCCCCGATTGTTGAAAAACCAGCAGTCAAGTTAAATGATGATTATGCAGCCCCCATTATTGAGAAACCAGCCGAAAGACCTCAGCGTGTACCTGGTGAAAGAAGAGATGATCGCAGGGGTGAAAGACGCAACGACAACCGTAGAGACGACAGAAGAACGGACCGTGAAAGGCCTCAAAGAATTCAGTCTGATAGAAGAGATGAAAAACCAACTGAAGATGCCCCACAGGATAGACGTGAGGAAAGATCATCAGAAAGACCTGCTAGGAATACTGACCGCCGCGAAGAACGGATGAGCAGAGGCAGAGATGATCGTGGTGAGAGGCGTAATGACGATCGCCGGGATGAAAGAAGAGACGACAGAAGAGATGATCGCAGAGAAGACAGAAGAAATGACAGGACCTCTGAACGAGTTGTTGACCGAAATAAACGTCAGCAAGCCACTCAGCAGTCCCCTGCTCCGCAAAGAATCTCTTTCCGGAGGGTCTCGATTGTCATACCCTTATATAACGAGGAGCAATCGATTCAACCATTGTTTTCACTGATCCGAACAGCAATGAACGATGTCAGGATTCCTTATGAAGTGATTTTTGTTGATGATGGTAGTACCGATGGTTCCCTTGATAAGATTAAGTACCTCGCGCGCGTCGACAGGAATATCAAATACATCAGTTTCCAGAAAAACTTTGGTAAGTCTGCCGCCCTTCAAATGGGATTCAAAAGTGTGACCGGTGATGTTGTTATTACTATGGATGCCGATCTCCAGGATGATCCAAGGGAAATCCCTAATCTGCTGAAGAAACTGGATGAAGGTTACGATGTTGTCTCCGGCTGGAAAAAGAAGCGCTATGACCCGTTCATTAAAAAGATTTCATCAAAATTCTTTAATGCAGTAACCGGTTTGTTCAGTAAAGTTAAACTGCACGATTTTAACTGCGGGTTGAAAGCCTACCGCAGATCCGCAGTGAATGCACTGAATATTTACGGTGAGATGCACAGGTATATACCAGTGCTCGCACACTGGAAAGGCTTTAAGATTTCTGAGATTCCGGTGAAGCATCAACCCCGTAAGTACGGAAAAACAAAATTTGGTGTATCCCGATTCTTTAAGGGATTTATTGACCTGATTACCGTGACCTTTATTACCAGATACTTGCAAAGACCAATGCATCTATTCGGCTTTTTAGGTGCAATTGCATTCATTATCGGTACGATTGTGAATGGATATTATGCATACCTGAAACTGAGTGACTGGACCACCCATAATATTGGCACCCTGATGCTGGGGGTATTATTGACTCTGCTGGGTGTACAACTCTTTGCAATCGGGCTGATAGGAGAGCTTATTGCACACAACTTCCTGAACGAGAAGGAATATACGATCAAAGAGAAAAGTGTGTAACAGCAAAGTATCACCTATCCTATCAATCCAGTAAAGGCTCATTTCAGTAATGCAATACGATCCTGTAAAAAATATTTTCGCCGGGTTCATTAAAAGGAGCCCGGCACTCCGTGTCCTGTTCTATAAAATTCTTGATCTGATGTTTCTTAGGTCCTGGTTCGTTAGGCGGGAGCTCCGCCGTGTTCGAAATTCTCATGGAGAAAACCACCTCAACATCCTTGATGCAGGGACAGGTTATGGTCAGTACACCTATTTTATGACCGGAAACCTGCCACCTTGTTCAATTCATGCCGTTGATGTAAAAGAAGACTGGATCAACGATTGCCGTGAATTCTACTCCCAAAAGCGACTCAACCAGGTTACACTCAGCGTTGAAGACCTCACAAAGTATTCTGCACCAGAATCCTACGACCTGATCGTATGTGTGGATGTAATGGAACACATCGAGGACGATATCTCGGTGTTCAGGAACTTTTACGCTTCCCTGAAGCCAGGTGGCAGAGTAATCATCAATAGCCCATCTATTTACGGGGGTAGTGATGTCCACGATGATGATGATGAAAGCTTCATTGGTGAGCATGCCAGGGACGGGTATTCGATTGAAGACTTAAAAGAAAAGCTGGAGCCCTTTGGTTTCAAGGTTGAAAGTGCTAACTACACCTATGGGTTCTGGGGTGATAAGGCATGGCGGTTGGGAATTAAGTACCCCATTATGATGGTCAATGCCTCAAAAGTGCTGCTGGCTGTACTACCAGTTTATTACCTGCTCACCTTTCCGTTTACGTATATCATGATGCAACTCGAGTTCCGCACCCAT
>JAEXTR010000337.1 GCA_023406915.1 Bacteroidota bacterium | reverse complement strand
ATCTTTACCATACAGGTCTGGCCGTTCATTGCTACGAGACCGCCTGATCCAACCATGGCTCCGATTGATTTCAGGGAGTCGAAATCGAGAGGCATGTCGAGGTGTGCTTTGGTGAGGCAACCACCTGAGGGTCCGCCAATCTGCACCGCCTTGAAATCTATATCACTCAGACTGCCGTCATCGTTGGTAACACCACCACCAATGTTGTATAGGATTTCCCTGAGTGTGGTTCCAAAAGGCACTTCGATCAATCCTGTATTTGCTACATGTCCGGTAAGTGCAAACGTCTTCGTTCCGGGTGATCCTTCAGTTCCGAGTGATTTATACTTTGCAGCACCATTCCTGAGAATAAGTGGAATTGCTGCGAGAGTCTCTACATTATTAATAACTGTCGGTTTGCCCCACAATCCTTTTTGTGCCGGGAATGGTGGTTTTGGCTGAGGCATGCCTCTCTTACCTTCAATGGAAGCAATCAGGGCAGTTTCCTCGCCGCACACAAATGCACCTGCGCCTTCCATGACATGTACTGTAAAGCTAAAGTTCGTGCCAAAAATGTTCTTACCAAGGATGCCATACTCTTCGGCAACCTTCACTGCCTGTTTGATCCGCTGAACGGCAAGTGGGTACTCAAGGCGAACATACACATAGCCTTCATCGGCACCGATTGCTTTGGCTGCAATCATCATTCCTTCAATAACAGAATGGGGATTTCCCTCCATAACGCTGCGGTCCATGAAGGCACCCGGATCACCTTCGTCCCCATTACAGATGATAAATTTTTTATTTTCCGGTTGAATGCGGGTCAACGCCCATTTTTTGCCTGTGGGGAATCCACCGCCGCCTCTGCCACGGAGACCTGAAGCAATAATCTCGTTGCAGACTTCTTCCGGATTCATGCGGGCAATTGCCTGCTGAGCAGCAAAGTATCCGCCATGAGCAATATACTCTTCAATATCCTGTGGATCGATATGACCGCACTCTTTGAGGACAGTTCTGCTCTGTCTGTTATAGAATTCAATGTCATGCTGGCCTTTGCAGTGTTCACCTGTCTTAGGATCCTGATACAGCAGGCGGTCAACTACAATTCCGTTTTTCAGGGTTGACTCTACAATTTCAGCCACGTCCTCTTTCTTTACACGTACGTACAGGATTCCTTCTGGTTCAATAGTAACCAGGGGACCCATCTGACAGAATCCCTGGCATCCGCTGCCAGAGAGGTGTGTATTTTCTTTATGAGGTGCTTCAAATTTCAGTGTAACGCTGACAGGAATTCCGGCAGCCGCAATCTCTTCTTCAAGAGCTCTGAGCACTTTCAGGGCCCCATTTGCCACACATCCGGTACCTGCACAGACAACAATTCTTCTGGCTGCCAATGCAGCCTTCTGCTGATAAGACTGTTTGATTACATTTAAATCAATGTGTGCCATGATTTGCCTCCTCCAACGCTAAAATTTCCTTTACAACAGCTTCAATTTTTTCGGGTGACATTAAAGAATGCACATCCTCATTTGTCACTACTACCGGTGCCAGTCCGCAAGCGCCGAGGCAAGAAACGGTTTCAACGGTAAACATCATATCTTCAGTGGTGTTTTTCTCATACGTGAGCTTCAACTGATTGAATAATGCCTCAACGATTGGAATCGAGTTCTTAACATGGCAAGCTGTTCCGTCACAAACTTTAATGACATATTTCCCTTTTGGCTTTAGGGCAAAGTGAGCATAGAATGTTGCTACACCATAAACACGTGCCGGGGGAATATCGAGCGTCACTGAAAGGAAACTCAGCACTTCCTCTGGCAGGTAACGGTATTCTTCCTGAACTGCCTGAAGGATTGTAATGAGCTTATCTGAGTTATAATCATATTTTTCAAGTATCGAACATACCTTCTCGAAGTTTCGAAGGTTCGATGCGTTTTTATCTATTGTGTGTGTCATTGAGATATTGACTCCATTTGTTTTGCTTTTTTGCTTTCCTTTAGTTTGTGGGAAAGCACTGCAAGGCTCTGGCTGAACGGTGTGTTTTCAACAATAATACCATTCGGTACTTGCAATTCTGTCGGGGCGAAGTTCCAGATCGCGGTGATTCCACCCTGTATCATTAAATCGGCTACAAGCTGTGCACTATCTACAGGAACGGTTATCACACCGATGTGAATGTGCATTCTGGAACAAAGATCAAGCAGCTTTTCCATTGGGAGGACTTCTTTCCCGTGTATTTCTCTTCCAACCTTTTCATCGTCCAGGTCAAATGCTGCTATGATGTTAACGCCATATTGTTTGAAATTCTGATATCCAAGGATTGCTGAACCAAGGTGCCCGACTCCGACGAGAAATGCATCGGTCAGGTTATCCCAGTTCAAAAATGCTTCGATTGCGGCAATGAGGTCAGTAACCGTGTACCCCGTTTTGGGGCGGCCGATTATTCCGGTACATTCAATGTCTTTTCTTACAAGAATTGAGTTTATTCGCAATTCATTTGCGATTCCGGTGCTGGAGACATCAGTCACGCCAGCTCGTTCCATTTTCTTTAAAACCTGCAAATAACGGGGAAGTCTTCGCAAGGTTGGTTCGGGTACTGTGGTTATGCCATTTTTCATATTTATCTCTCTGATATAAAACTATCGATAGAATGCAATCGATATAAAAATATCGTGTACAAAAATACATCTTTGGAGTCACATCTGTCAAGTCTTTTTGAATAAATTTTTCATTTTATATAAGGAAATTGGGATGATTGGCTGTAACTGTATGTAAAATATAAAGATAGGGTGAAGGGGAAATTAAATTGCACTGTGTGGACAGAACACATTTTCCATGTTTTGTGGGAAAAAAGGGAGGTTGATTCATTGAATGAGTATGAAAAACGGCTCAGCACAGGCGAAATGAGCCAAATTAGCGGAGCCAGGGAGGAGTATCCCAGAACTTCTTATACTTTTAAAAACCTCTTCAGATCAAACTCCAATACGAAAGAAGCAGTAAATATCCTACCGATAGCAAAAGAGTCAGCAGGGTAGCCATAATTCCAGGGCGTAAAAACTCAAAAAAGGAGATTTCGATGTTGTGTTTTTTTGCGGATTCAATAACTATCAGATTTGCCATAGCACCTATGATGGTCAGATTTCCGGCAAGAGTAGATGCTGAAGCCAGTGAAATCCAGATAAGATCTGAGTGAATGCTCTTTAGAATCGGAAGAAGAAGGATTACCAGAGGGACATTGCTGACAATCTGAGATAACAGGAGGCTGATACCATGGATGGAAATGACCTGACCGGCAGGGTCGCTGAAGCGAAACAGATCAATGGCACCAGAGAAAAATCCAGTCTGATTGACAGCGTGCACAACTATAAATAGTGATGCAAAGAATAACAGGAGTACCCAGTCTATCTCTTTAATGATCAAAGATGGTTCTATTTTGCCGAATAGCAAGATCAGTGCTCCACCAGCAAGGGCGATTTCAGGATATCCAAGATTGAGAAAGGAGCTGAAGGAGAAGGCTACAATTACCAGTAAAAAGATCGGGAAAGAGGTTTTAATCGAAGAATAGTGAACCGTTTCTACTTCAATGGCAGGAGTAATTGGTGATACATCCAAAAAATCGTTTTTGTAAATCCAACGGACAACAAACACAATAATTCCCATTCCCAAAAGTGAAATAGGCGCAAGGATCAGCAAAAATCTGAGGTAATCGATTCCAGAAGTGATACCAATAAGCATATTTTGCGGGTTCCCGGTGATACTCATTGCACTTCCAGTATTTGATGCCAGAATTTCTGCAATCAGATACGGCATAGGTTTCAGACCGGCACTGAAACAAATCCTGATAATAACAGGGGTGAAGAGGAGCACCACAGTATCATTCACGAGAAAAGCACTTGCAATTCCGGTAAAAAAAGTGATCAGAGACAATAATCCAACCCGGGTACGGGATATTCTTAGAGTCTTTTGAGCGATCAGAGTGAAGAAGCCGTCGAGTTCAAGAACACCGATCACCATCATCATTCCTAGCAAAAGACCAATCGTATTGAACTCAATGGCGGCAACCGCTTCACTAAAGGACATTGCGCCTGTTATAAGCAATGCTATCGCACCAAAAAAAGCAGCTGAGGGGCGGTCAATATTCAAACCAGGGAGTCGGGTGAAGATTATACCTGTATAGGTAATGATAAAGATGATGAGAATCAGAGTATCCATGAAGCTGAATGAACGCAAAATTGGAGAAATATGATGATTCAGCAGTAAAACTATTGAATTCAGGTTTGGAACGCAATGAGAAAAAGAACAAAATCAGTAATTTACCTGGCTGAAAGGAAAAATTATTATGTCATGGTTATTTTTAATGATTGCCGGCATCCTTGAGATTGGCTGGCCTCTTGGTATGAAACTTGCAGAGACAACGGGAAACCGGTTGATGTGGTTGGCAGTTTCGGTCATTTCAATGGCAGGCAGTGGCTACTTTCTGTATCTGGCACAGCGCGAAATCCCTATGGGAACCGCTTATATAATATGGACGGGTATTGGTGCTATCGGTACATTCACTCTGGGCATTCTGTTTTTTAAAGACTCAACAGATATGCTCCGGATTGCATCGGTGCTGCTGATTCTTACAGGAATTATTGGTCTGAAGCTGGCTCACTGAAACGGCATGGCAATGGAACATCAGTTTTACGGTGTCAAAGTTTATTACTACATTAATGGAACTCTTTTTTTTAATTATGTTGAAAAATAGAATCACAAGTTTCACACACACGAACCTGCGATATACCAACCGATTTAACATCAAATCGAGGAAATTATGTCTGATTTAAACGACCTCAAGAATAAAGTTCAAGCAGCATATACGGAATGGGACAATAATGTGTACACCAAGACCACTGCAAAGAACCCTGAAAGATTAAAACAATTTGAAACAGTCTCTTTTAACCCAGTAAAACCTCTCTACATCCCCAACGATACGACCCCTGATACATACAATGAAACTCTTGGTTTTCCGGGTAGTTATCCTTTCACCAGAGGCGTGCAGCCAACCATGTATCGGGGCAGGTTATGGACAATGAGACAGTATGCCGGATTTGGCACCGCAAAGGAATCAAATGAGCGTTACCGTTACCTGCTTGATCAGGGTACAGCTGGTCTATCAGTTGCATTTGATCTTCCGACTCAGATTGGGTACGATTCTGATGACCCGATGGCATACGGTGAAGTTGGTAAGGTTGGTGTTGCAGTGGATACACTTGCTGATATGGAGATACTGTTCAATCAGATTCCACTGGACAAAGTTTCAACTTCAATGACCATTAATGCTCCCGCTTCAGTTCTTTTAGCACTCTACATTGCCGTTGCAGAGAAGCAGGGAGTCAGCAGAAATGCAATTAGTGGCACGATTCAGAATGATATACTGAAAGAGTATATCGCTCGTGGCACGTATATCTTCCCGCCTAAGCCATCAATGAGACTTATCACTAACATCTTTGAGTTTTGTTCGAAAGAAGTACCTAAATGGAATACTATTTCGATCTCAGGGTACCATATCCGTGAGGCAGGCTCAACAGCTGCTCAGGAAGTTGGATTTACCCTGGCAGATGGTATTGCCTATGTTGAAGCCGCCATTGCTGCCGGGCTGGATGTAGATGAGTTTGCCGGTCAGCTCTCATTCTTCTTTAATGCGCACAATGATCTGCTGGAAGAAGTAGCAAAATACCGTGCAGCACGCAGACTGTGGGCTAAGATCATGAGAGAACGCTTTGGGGCAAAGAAAGCTAAATCGCTCATGCTCCGTTTCCACACTCAGACGGCAGGTAGCACACTTACTGCACAGCAGGTAGACAACAATATTGTTCGTGTAACAATTCAAACCCTGGCAGCAGTACTGGGTGGAACTCAGAGTCTCCACACGAATTCCCGTGATGAGGCACTGGCGCTACCAACAGAAGATTCGGTCAGAATTGCGCTACGGGCGCAGCAGGTAGTTGCATTTGAAAGTGGCGTAACGAATACGATCGATCCGCTCGGAGGTTCCTATTATGTTGAATCCATGACAGACCAGATCGAGAAAGATGCAATGGAGTATATTCAAAAGATTGATGCCCTTGGTGGTGTTGTGCCAGCAATTGAGGCAGGATATATACAAACAGAAATTCAGAAAGCTGCATACAAATATGAAATGCAGATAGAGTCGGGTGAAAGAATCATCGTCGGACAAAACAAATTCCAGATAAAGGAATCCGGTCACCACGATCTGTTAAAGATCGATATGAAAGTTCAGGACGACCAGGTCGCATTCCTGAATAAGGTGCGTGCAGAAAGAAGCAATGCTGACGTAACAGAGAAGCTTACTTCCCTGAAACACGCTGCTGAAGGTACCGGCAATCTCATGCCACACATCATTGATGCGGTGAAGGTATATGCCAGTGTTGGTGAAATCTGCAACACGCTCCGTGATGTGTTTGGCGAATACAAAGAACATGTTGTTATCTGATAACAGGATCGGAAAATAGCTATGACCCCTACGCATATAGAACATATTGGTATTGCCGTCAACAGTCTTGAAGAGGCAATTCCATATTATGAGAAGACATTCGGACTAAAATGTTATGCCATTGAGGAAGTTGCGGATCAGAAAGTGAAAACAGCTTTTTTTATGGTGGGACAAACAAAGATCGAATTACTTGAATCAACAGCATCTGACGGACCCATTGCCAAATTTATCGAGAAAAAAGGGCAGGGGATTCATCATATCGCATTTGCAGTGGATAATCTCACTGCCGAATCCCTGGCTCAGGTTGAAGCCGGCGGGGTTCAGTTAATAGATAAAGCACCTAGGAAAGGTGCCGAAGGATTGAATATTGCATTCCTGCATCCTAAGTCAACCTTTGGCGTCCTGACTGAGCTGTGCACACATCCCAAAGAATAAACCAGAAGAAAAGTTATATGAGTATACTGCAAGAAAGAATCAAAGAGCTAATGGAGCTCCGGAACCAGGCACGGCTTGGAGGCGGAGAGAAAAGAATAGAAACCCAACACAAAAAAGGGAAACTCACAGCCCGTGAGCGCCTCGCACTTCTCCTTGATCCGGGCAGCTTCGAGGAATTCGATATGTTTGTCAGTCACCGCTGTATAGATTTTGGACTGGAAACACAGACCTACCTTTCAGATGGTGTGGTGACTGGTTATGGTACCATTGATGGCAGACTGGTCTATGTCTTTTCACAGGACTTTACTGTTTTTGGCGGTTCGCTGTCAGAAATGTTTGCGGCAAAGATCTGTAAAGTGATGGATAAGGCATTAAAGGTGGGCGCACCTGTAATCGGCATCAATGACTCCGGTGGAGCTAGAATCCAGGAAGGTGTAAAAAGTCTGGGCGGATACGCTGAAATTTTCGAGCGCAATATCCTGGCGTCAGGTGTTGTACCGCAGATATCGGCAATATTCGGTCCATGTGCCGGTGGTGCTGTATATTCACCCGCATTGACAGACTTTACCCTTATGACCAAGAACACCAGTTACATGTTTGTTACCGGACCCAAAGTAGTGAAGACCGTTACCGGTGAAGTTGTTACTGATGAAGAACTTGGTGGTGCCTATGTACACGGTACAAAATCAGGTGTCACCCATTTTATTGCTGAGGATGAAGAGGAAGGTATCGCACTGATCAAGAAACTTCTCTCTTATCTGCCGCAGAATAATCTTGAAGATCCGCCAATTTTCCCTTGCGATGATCCGATAGACAGGCTGGAAGACACACTGAATGAGATTATCCCTGACAGTGCCAATAAGCCTTACGACATGAAAGATGTGATTCATGCGGTCGTGGATTATCATGAGTTTTTGGAAGTGCACAGAAACTACGCTCCAAATATCATCACGGGTTTTGCCAGGTTTAATGGTATGTCCGTTGGTATTGTTGCAAACCAGCCAGAGTATCTTGCTGGTGTACTCGATATTAATTCTTCCAGAAAAGCAGCCCGCTTTGTGCGCTTCTGCGATGCCTTTAATATTCCGATAGTCACTTTTGTTGACGTACCGGGATTCCTTCCAGGAACTGCACAGGAGTATGGTGGAATTATTCTGCATGGTGCAAAACTATTGTTTGCATACGGTGAAGCAACAGTGCCTAAGGTTACGATTGTAGTAAGAAAAGCATACGGTGGTGCCTATGATG